>SYKL01000055.1 GCA_005797785.1 Pseudomonadota bacterium
GCATGCTCTCGCTCCGTCGTCTTGACCTCGCCTCCGCCGCGTGACGCCCTGGACGCCCTGGACGCCCTGGATGAAGGCGGCGGAGATCACCGACGCCGTTGTCGAAGCCATCCACTCCGGCAAATACGACCACATCCGATTGAACCTTCCCAACGGCGATATGGTCGGCCATACCGGTGATCTGGAGGCCACCCGGATTGCGGTGGAGGCCGTCGATCTCCAGGTGGGACGCATGGAAAAGGCCGTTCGCGAATCGGGGGGCATCCTCCTCATCACCGCGGATCATGGAAACGCCGACGAAATGTGGGCGTGGGAGAAGGGAAAGCTCACCCGCGAGCCAGATGGCCGTCCCCGCCCACGGACCGCGCACACCGTGCATCCCGTTCCGTTAATCATGGTCGATCCCAAGGGATCACTCGGGTTCCGCAGCGATATCCAGAAGCCCGGCCTCTCGGCGATCGGAACCACCCTGCTTCAGCTGCTGGAAGTGCCGATTCCATACAATTATACGGCCGGTTTGCTCAAGTGATCGACCTCCGCTCCGACACCGTCACCCGACCAACCGGCGCCATGCGAAAAGCCATGGCCGAAGCGGAGGTTGGCGACGACGTCTTCGGTGATGACCCGACCGTCAACCGGTTGGAGGCGCTCTGCGCGGAGATCTCCGGCAAAGAAGCCGCATTGTTCGTTCCGTCCGGGACGATGGCCAATCAGATCGCCATCCGGCTGCACACCCGTCCCGGTGATGAAGTACTCATGGAAAGCGGCGCTCATCCCTTCAATCACGAAGCGGGCGGAGCGGCCGTCATCAGCGGGGTTCAAATCCGGACGATCTTCGGCGCCCGCGGAATTCTCGATCCCGCGGAGGTACAGGCGGCGATCCGTCCTCCCAACGTTCACTTTGCGCCGCCGACCCTCCTGTGCGTCGAGGACACCAGCAACCGCGGGGGTGGCAGCGTTCATCCGGCCGATCGCCTGCAAGACCTCGCGGAACTCGCGCATAAAAACGGTCTTTCTGCCCACCTCGATGGCGCCCGGGCATTCAACGCGGGGGTGGCGTCGGGCATCCCGCTTCACGAACGATACCGTTGTTACGATACTATCAGCTTTTGCTTCAGCAAAGGATTGGGCGCCCCGGTTGGATCGGCCCTCTGCGGACCGCGCGATCTCATCGAAACTGGGCGTCGGGTGAGGAAGATGCTGGGTGGCGGTATGCGCCAAGCGGGGATATTGGCCGCCGGCGCCTTGCACGCGCTCACCCACCACATCGACCGTCTCGACGAAGATCACCAACTCGCCAAGAGTATCGCCGAAGGTCTGCTTTCGCTTGGATACTGTGTCGAGACGCCAGAGACCAACATGGTCTACGTTCCGATCCTCAACGCTCCTCAAGCTGCGATCGAGCTCGCCAACTCAGGCGTCGCATGCATCGCCGTTGCGCCGGATCGCCTGCGGTTGGTCACCCACCTCGACGTCCGGCGCTCGGATCTTCCCACAATTCTCACGGCTTTTTCCCGGCTTCCTCGTTAGCCGGCGGTGAACATGAAAGGGTAGGATACAAACACAGAGCCATTACCTTTCGGCTTTGGGAACTCCATTTTCATGAATGTCCGCAAAATGCAGTCTTCCACGGCCAGGTTGTTCATCGAGGTTGCCTTGACGTTGGCCGAGGACACCGACCCATCGCCCGCGATAGTAAACTTCATTACTATTTTCCCGGCCAGGCTCGGATCCTTTGTAAGCTCCCGCTGGTAACAATATCGGATTCGGCTCATGTGTCGCTTGATCACCTCGTCGATCACCGAGCGGTCCATGTTGCCGATCAGGATCGGTTCACCTGACGGTTTCGCAAGTCCGCCGCTCTCTTTCTTCCCCCACTCGCCACCGCTGCTCGCGGCGCACGCTTGGCCCGGCGCGCAGCCCACCCCGGTTACATCGCCGCCAAACTTCTCAGCTGCACCCGGTCCACCAAAACCAGGCCCACGATTGCCTTTTCCGAGCCCACCTTCGCCGGGCTTTCCGCTACGGTTTCCGATCAAGCCTGGGATTCCGCCGGCCAATTCGCCCGGCAGGCCCGAATCCCCCAAGTGCGCGAACGCCTCATCCTGAAATGCTGCGTTCAAACCTGCATCATCTACGGTGGCTCGGTCTTGTTCCCGCTTGCTCAGCGTGTTTCCACGCGCTGCCCGCTCCGTTTTCTTGGGTCCGGCGGCGCCTTCCGGGCCTTTCGCCTTCGCTTTCGGCGCTGGCTTCGCCGCCTCCGGTTCCGGCCGATGCATCATCAATTCCACGTAGTG
The DNA here is from genome assembly GCA_005797785.1 of Pseudomonadota bacterium. Lineage (GTDB taxonomy): Bacteria > Myxococcota_A > UBA796 > UBA796 > SYKL01. Next base: position 2,298 of record SYKL01000055.1, read on the forward strand.
GTCATCGTCCGGAGAGGCCTCTGTGCGCGCTTCGTAAGGCAAGGCGTACCCAGCGCCGGCGATCACCCCGCCAAGCATCAGGAAGCCCGACAGGAGGGCCGCAAAGGGGTAGTCCACGACCAACTTCGGTGTCGCTTTTTTTCCGGCCGCGGCCCACCGAACCACAAACGCCATCCCGTGAAGTTCGATCGCCACTTGAAGCTGCTCTACCATCGGAATTTCCAGTCCCGAGACCGATTTTCGGGCCATGCCTGAGGCCACCATGTCCTCGAATTCCAGCCGCTGGCTTCCCAATTCGGCAAAACCCGCGCAGCCCGCAGGTACCAACAAGGTCGGAACCCCTGCATGTGGGGCGATCAACGTGTGTACTCCGCCGTTCGAGCCCACCTGAAAATCGCATCCCGAGGCGCCCACCGTCACCCTTTGTTCGGGTTTGAACGCCTTGGTGCTCAAAACGGCATCCCCCCAAATTTGGCAGATGTCCACGACTTTTGCAGCACCTGGGGCGGCCACAGGTTGCGACCGCCACAGCGATTCAGTGTTTGAAAGGGTGGAAAGCAGCTCGGCGTGGGACATGGTGGCCTCCGGTGTTGCGCGAACGTCGCCGCGCCTTTCTCCAGAGTCGCCTCTCCACAGTCGGTTCCAAGATTCCGGTCAAACGCCTGTCAAGACAAATTGTGACGAAAAACAGACACGGCGAAAAAAAGCCGCCGGCAAAGGCCGGCGGGAAAGGAGACGCTGAATTTCGTTGGAGCTTGAACGCCGATCTCAGTCGCAGGGAACCACAACCCCGTAGTTCACCACGACCGAGCTGCCCGATAACTCCAAGTCGAACTGAATTTCGTTGGTGCCGGCGTCGTAGTGCCAACCGGTCAACCATTGGGTGCCGTCCACACGGACCTCGATCGAGGCGGGGTCGGGAGTTTCCGAAAGTGGGAAATCGTACAACCCTTCCAAGGAAGCGGTCGCCAATTCCTCGGCGCTGTCTGACCAGTCGTCGACAAGCGACAACAGCGAGCCACCGGTCGCTTCCACGGCATCCCAGTACCGATACGGCGATTGGTCGGGATAGGGAGGGCCGAGCAGGGTCACTGCGGAGAGCTTCACCAGCGCAGGATCCGACTTGTAAGACTGCAATTGGCTGACCCAGTAGGAAACCGTACTGGACGATTGCTCGGCTTCATCCGATACGAAAACAATGTGCAGAAGCGCCTCTTCACGCAGGAAGCCCGCATTGCAGCCGTTGTTTCCGGTCTTCGAAAGCGCCGTATTGGTGAGGGTAAACAGCTTCTCCGTGTTGAGCTGCGCGTCATCCCCCAATGCGACCGCCGCCTGGAATTTCGACGCATAGTTCACGGTAGTGTACTTCAAAACTCCGCTGTTGAAACAGCCCGTATCCAGCGTTGCAACCCCGATTCTCCAGTCCGTGGTGTAGGCGTTGATCGCGGAAATGAAGGTCGCAAAGTTATTCCCGAGGCTCACCGCATCATCGTCCATCGAACACGATTGATCGACCGCAAAGATCAGGTCGACGGGAGGATTGACGGGCACTTCGAAAACGTCTTCGACTTCATCGACATAGCGGCCTTCCGCCGTTTGAACCGCGACCGTTTCGCCGTCGGGATCATTGCTGACCACTTGAATTTCGCCCTCAAAGTCGCCTTCGGCGGAAGGGAGGAACTCTACCACGACCTGAGATTCGTCACCTGGAGCCAACACAAGTGGTAAAGTCAGTTGACTATCCAAAGAAAGGGCACCGTTCGCCACATAATCGATGCTGTCGATCACCAAATCTTCTTGGCCGACATTGGTCAGCGTAAACTCTTGGGTGTCGGGGCAATCGATGAACTTCACACCAAAATCATAGACCGCGGGCGTAATTTCCAGATCGGGGGCAGCGCCGTACCCGACCAAATCCACCGGCACCGAACCCTCGTCCGGATCATTGCTCAACACCCACGCTTCACCCAAGTGTTCGTCCCCGCCCTGAGGCTCAAACGCGACGTCCACAGTCACCAATTCACCAGCAGGAAGCACTTGATCTTCCAAGTCTGTCAAAAGGGTGAAGGCGCCACCTTCGAGATTGAGCGACTCCAGAATCAAATCGGTGGTGCCGACATTGGTCACCGTGAAGGACTGAACAGCCGCTTCATCCTCGCTGGACAGGGTTCCGAAGTTCAGCGTTGAGGGGTTGACCTCGATGTCCGCATCGACATCACCCGTCAAAAGGTTCTTGTGAAGCTCATTCTCCGTGCAGCCAGCGCTCCACATCAGCGCCGAAACCATCGCAAGACCATAGGCTCGCATCCAACACCCCCAGACACCTGGGAGGTTTGCAACCGATGTGCCAGCGATGGCTACGATAGCTCGCGGATAATTTCCGGTTTTCGAGCCCGGGTGCGGCGTCCATGCCGCACCTCTCTGCCCATCTGGGGTGGATCCACCCCAGATTCGGAACCGCGCTCATTATTATCAAGTGTCAATCAACGCCAGAATGTAAACCAACGTTGACGCTTTGATGGCGCCGCCTCCCCAAACCCGGGGTTGCAACGTTTCCCGCCGCTCAGGCGCCGAGAAGATCCGCCACCGCCGCCTGTTCGGCTTCCAACTCTTCAACGTTTTCCTTGATTTTCGCGCGGCCGAAGTCATCCACCTTCCAGTCGGTGATCACCTCGTGCTTTCCACCCGCGGTGGTGGTCACCGGGAAACTGTAGATCAAACCCTTGGGAACGCCGTACCAACCTTCGGAAGGGATCGCCATCGACACGACGCGGCCGTCGGAGCCCAGGAACCAATCGCGCATGTGATCGACGGAGGCACCCGCGGCCGATGCGGCCGAAGAAGCGCCGCGCGCCTTGATGATCGCTTTGCCGCGCGTGGCGACCGTGTTCAAGAAGCCGCCGCGCAGCCAATCCGCCTCAAATTTCGAGGAAACGGGAGCGCCATCGATCGTCGCCCGGGTGACATCGGCGTACATCTTATCGGAATGGTTGCCCCAAACGGCCACATCGCGAACCTTCTCCACCGGAACTCCCGCGCGTGCCGCCAACTGGCCCAACGCGCGGTTGTGATCGAGACGGGTCATCGCCGAGAATTGCTGTGCGGGAATGTCGCGAGCACTCTTCTGGGCAATGAGACAGTTGGTATTGCAAGGATTGCCCACCACAATCACGCGAACATCGCGGGCAGCGACATCATTGAGCGCCTTGCCCTGGCCAACGAAAATCGGACCGTTGGCCCGGATCAAATCGCTACGGTCCATCTCTGCGGTACGAGGACGCGAGCCCACCAAGAAAGCCGCATTCACGCCATCGAAGGCACGGCGAGGATCGTCGGAAGCGACGATTCCATGCAACAAACGGGGTGCCGAGTCTTCGAGTTCCATGACCACACCGGAGAGCTTCTCCATCGCGGGGGTGATCTCCAACAAGTGGAGGATGATCGGCTGATTGGGGCCAAAACAGTCGCCATTCACCAGCATCCACAACAGCGAGTAAGAGATGTTGCCGGCAGCACCGGTCACAGCGACGCGAAGGGGAGCGTTCATTGGGATCCTCCAAGATTGGCCCAAGGCGTAACCGGGGGTACTTCGGATCGCGATCGACCATGGGCCCCAAATTTCACTCCCCACGGTTCCGCCGACGGAGCAAGTGCACAGGGGAGGAAGCATGTGGGATCTCATCTGGCCTGGCGAATGTAGAGTGTGCGAGGCGCCGGTAGCCGGCATTCTTTGCCACGAGTGCGGTCCACTCGGGATTTACCGCATAAACCGTCGCATCACCGGAATTGAAACTGCGATCACCTCCGCCCCCTATTCGGCACCGGTCGGAAACGCAGTGAAACTCGCCAAGTACAGCCGCAATCGGCCGCTCGCTGCGGTTCTCGCGAAGCGTTTTGCCGACCAGGTGAGTCCCATCCTTCAAAACGCACCCTTCAACGCCATTGTGCCGGTGCCATCCCACTGGCGCAAACGCTGGCACCGGGGATTTGAGATTTCGGCGTTACTCGCGATCGAACTCGCTTCGGTCGCCCGCCGCCCCGTCGTGCACGGACTGAAATCCACAGGTGCCTCAAACCAAGCCGGAATCGCCGGCCATCAGCGACATACGACAGCTATGTCGCGGTTTCGTTCGCGCTGCATTTGGCGAGGCGGCGCCGTGTTGTTGGTCGATGACGTGTTGACCACCGGCTCCACAGCGGAGGCGTGTGCACAAGAACTGCTCGGTTCTGGCGTATCTCGGGTGTTTCTAGCCACGTTGTGCGCCGCGAGACCATCCGAGACATCCGTCCAAATTCTGTGACAATGTCCGACAAATGAATCGGCGTTTGGTGCGTATGTTGAACGCATGAACGGAACAACCGTTGCACTGCGCTTGGCACGGCAGTTGCTTCTCAACAGGCAAACTTTGGAGGCCCCATGAACGCTCGCACCAACACCACTCTCGGCGATCTGATCACCGCACTGTACGACGAATTCATGGCGATCTACCAGGACGAACAACTGGCGTCAGTGGCCGTCGCTGCCACCATCAACGACCTTTTGCTCGAGTCGAGCGAGGCCAGCCGGGGCGACCCCGCTGAAGCGGGCGCAGCCGCCTAAGGCCGCGCGTCCAAGATCTCCAAATAAACCTCAGCATGATTTTCAGCCCCCAACTTAGGTTCTGCAGCGCTCGTCGTAGAATCTAAGAAGGGGGCTGTTTTTATTGGCGGATCGGGTTAAGATCGACTCCCCTCCTCTCCCTTCCGCACATGCCCACCGAACACTCCTCCGAAGGTCAAGAACCAATCTCGGATATCGCCACCGCAGGGTGGGCGGGTATTACCGTGCGGATCGCCTGGGCTTTGCTGGCCGAGGGCGTGCGATTGCGGCCCGACGTGCTGCGCGACACCCGAGACCACGTCTTCTACAACCTGCACACCGGACTCTCGCTGGTGGCCGCGGAAGATCGGGCGGGAGAGCTCACCTCCAGGCTGGTTGCTCGCGCTCGCCGGAAGACTCACGTCGATCCGTGGCCACAAGACTCGGCCATGCCGATTTCTCCGCGTTGGAAGAGAGCAATCGACCGTTCGCTTACGCCAATCACCAGCCAGGTGTTCCGACAGCACTACGGCGACGGACGCGGGTTAGAGTCCCTCGAAAAGGCCCTTCAAGTCGATCGAATTGCCCTCGAGGCCGCTCGCGGCGGACTTCGCGAAGTGCTTCGGCGAGCGGGCATGCATGATGGGCTACCGTTCGATAATTGGCCCACTGCGCGCTTGGATCGCCTGCTAAAGCGCCTTGCCGCGTTCGCTCCGGGGCCATGCCCGCCAGCGATCGAGGTAGCGGAGGGCCATCATCGGGCCCACATCGGCCAATGCATCCGGTGCGAGCGCACCTATCGTTTGGTGCAGGGCAACAAGATCGCCATCGCCGATCTTCTCCCACCTGTCGGCGGAAATCGCCCTACGAACCTAGTAAAAGTCCTTGCAGTCCACGTTCATCCCGATGTCCGTCAACACCGCGATGTTTTGGTCCGAGAGTTGGTCGATTTAGAGCCGACCATCCAGTGTTTTCCGGTCGGCGAGGACGTACTGCTGCTCGACGCCCAAAACTACGAACCGGTCAAGAACCTACTCCAGCTCGCAGCGGAAGTCGGCAAACCCAGCCGAGATCACATTCGCGCGGTGCTTTTGGAAGGACCGGGGCGGTGGTCTTCGCTCGGCCTCCTGGGCCCCGTGGTGGAGAGCGCGGAAGTGGCTGTTCGTTCGCGCTCCTGGGGCTCGATCGACGGCATGGGCGAACTCCCTGCCCCGCTGCCGCCGCCACCCTCTGCAAAGAAGTGGTGGATAGGAGTCGGTCTTTCTGCCATGGTCGGGATCGCCGCCACCATCTACGCCGTGTTGCCCGGCGCACCCGATATCGTATTTCCGCTCGACCTCGAGTTTACGGCCGGACGAGGCGGTGTTTGGGGCGCGTTCGATGTCGAGGAGGGCGCACACATCACGATCGTTCGGGAGGCCTCTCACGAAGTTCAGGTGGTTCTCCAGTCCGACTCTGTGGGCGACAAAGCTACTTTAGCCACCGGCGATGGCGCATACCGATTTCACGCACAGGGGGAAGGGGCGCTGATCATCTCCTCGCCTGCCCCCATTCCAGAGCTTGAAGCACAGCTTGCAGCGGTGGGCTCGGAAGAGTCTCCCCTCGATGCGTTGGCGGAGCGGATCCGCGCAACCCAGCCTGTTGCCGACGTGCAGCTGTGGCGGCCGTAACACCGCCCGGTTCCTTTTCTTTCGACGTTCGAATTGTGCCCAACGCTCCAAGGAACGCCGTTGAGCGAAACGCCGATGGAAGCTGGAAAGTGCGTGTTCACGCGCCTGCCGTCGATGGAAAGGCCAATGAAGCGCTGCTCCGATATCTTGCAAAAGAGGTCTTCGGCGTTCCAGTTTCCGCAGTGGCCCTTGTGAAAGGGGAGAAGAACCGCAACAAGACCGTCCGCGTGGAGCTTCCGTCGAAAGAGGCACTCGCTCGGTTGTCGGTCGCCGCAGAGCGATGATTGGACGGGCGTTGTCACCTCGTTGACCAAGTCCAAATTGTCGGTTATCCTGTCCGATGGAGCGCACATGCTGCGGGATCCTTCGACGCGACGCTTCGATCTGCACATGCACTCCTTGCGGTCGGACGGGCGTTTTTCTCCCGAAGAGGTGCTCGAACGCTGCGCCCGAGGCGGTTTGGATGCGATCGCCCTGACCGATCACGATCTGACGGCGCCGTTTGCGCCCGGTCGCCACGATGTCGCCGGTCGCCCCCTTTGGCTGATTGCAGGCGCAGAAGTCAGCGCCACCCACGAAGGGCAGGAGCTTCACCTGTTGGTGTACTTTCCTGGCGCGGTTCCCCAGACTTTCCTTGATTTTAGCGCAAGCCAGATCGCCGAAAGAGCGCAGCGCTACGATCAAGCGATCGATCAATTGGGGATGGAGCTTCCTCGTTCGGCGGAACATGGCCAATACGGCGCACTTTCACTGACGCGGCACCACCTTGCACGTGCGTTGGTGGCCGGCGGACACGCCAAAGATCTCCGCGATGCCTTCACTCGATATGCCGGTGGAAACCACATTGTGCCAGAGATGTCGGTTCAATTTGTGGACGCGATCCGCTTTGCGCGGGAGGCAGGAGGGATCACCTCGTGGGCGCACCCGTCTCCGGCAGACGTTCAACGACTGCTTCCTACCTTTGCAAATGCGGGAATTCATGCCATTGAGGGACTGCGCCCGTCGCTCTCCAGCGCTGAAAAGCGGTTGATGCGCCGCGCCGCCGAGAAACATGGCTTATTCCTCACCGCTGGCTCAGACTGGCACGGTTGGTGCGGGCAAGAGCCCGGCTGGTTTTCTGCAGATCAGGCGGATCTCGCGGGCTTTCTGAACGCCATGAACGCATGATTGCGGTGATCGGCGAGGGCGGGCTAGCGGAGGGCGTTGCCATGGCCTGTCCCGCGGCAACGCTCGTTGGTTCGCATGCCTTTGATGGGCCTTTTTTGTGGCGCAAGGCCGATCTGGACACCGGAGAAGGGGTGCTCGCGGCGCTCGGCGAAACGCAACGCGTAATTGTTGTGCTCGATCGCCCTCGCCAAGCTCACGGCACTTTTGCTGTGCTCACGCGGCGGCCGACCTCCGTTGCCGTCGTTTTTCCGCTGGGAAACCCTCCTTCGGCGTTGGAGCGCTTGCCAGAATGGTCCCAGGTCGCCGTTCCTCCGTGTTGGGGCGGAAGATCGCCCTTGGTTCGGCGTTGGTCGTCGATCATTAAAGGTGGGGGACACCTGTGGATCCCGAATCTCGGCGTCCGACAAGTGTGCGCCGCCGTGGACGCCGTTCCGGCGGTGCTTGCCGCGTCCGAAACACCAGGAGTGCGCTGGTCGATCGGCAGCGAGTCGGCCACCCTGCACGAGCTTGCCCAAGCGATCAGCGCCCATCATCGGTACCCTTTGCGCGCAACCCGGGCCCCTCGTGCGATCGCACGAGTGTTGGGACGCACCCCCGAAGACTTCTTTGATCTTTGGTTCAAGGCCAACGGACCAACCCCCTCCTCCGGCGGACCGTCGATCGAACGCGCCGGCAAGAAGGGGTGGCTGGCCGGGTTGTGACCCCTCCTTGCCCGCCGGCCAATGGAGGAATACGAGCAACAACCGGAGGCACGATGGCGAACACGAGCGAGTTCTTTTCTACCTATCTTCCCCAGAAGATCGCGAGCAATCCTTCCCTGGCGAAGGACATCAATGCTGTTTACCAATTCGACGTCGATGGCGCTGGTACCTGGACCGTCGATCTCACGGGTGACGGCAGCGTTGCCGCCGGTCCCGCAGCCGCACCCGGTTGCAAGGTGACCGCCGCTCAGGCCGACTTCGAAACCATGCTGGACAACCCCGCTTCCGCGATGATGCTGTTCATGCAAGGCAAGCTGAAGGTGACCGACGTGAACTTGGGCCTCAAGCTCCAGAAGATCCTCGCCTGATCTCGCTCACCGAGAGCACACAAAGCGGCGCTACATGCGCCGTTTTTCTTTTGTGAGTGGGCTCTACAGCAGGCGACGACGAAGCAGCACCACCAAAGCCATGAGCGCTGCTGCACCAGGGACCAGCAACAAGCTCACCAACAGGAGGACACCAAACTCCAGGCCGGTGAGCGTGATCCGTTGATCTGCCGCATTGTCGGCGCGTTCCCCAAGTTGCGCCTCCTCGTCCACCAGCCACGCCAAAGTGTTCAATACGAGATCTTGGTTGTTACCTAGGATTAAACGGCGGTTGGACGCGAAGTCAGCGTCCCCAAACACGACCACCCTCCCCCCCGGTTTCGGCGAAAAGTCTTTTGGGACGCCAAAACCCGCAGGAGGCGGCTGGTCCACCGCAAAGACGTCGGTGGGAGCGGGAACTTCCTCGTGCGCCACCACTCGAAGTACTGCTGGGTCCACCACTTCGACCGCAACACCCACAGAAACAGGGCCACGAACCTCATCCCCATCGGGTATGGGATCCTGGTTGACCACGGTTTCCGCCCAGGACTCAGGAGTACTCGACGCCAAAACCGTCGCTTCGATGCCGGCCGCATCCGCGATCGGGGTCACGGAGCGCGTGGTCGGCATGCTCACCACCGCGCGAAGTCCTTGGGTGATCGGATGATGTGTGAAACTTGACTCCCGCAAGATCAGATCAAAGGGGCGATCTCCGCTCATCACAAAGCTGGGATTCGGCTCCAAAACCACGTCGTTTCCAACGTGGATCCCGTACCGCTCGAGATCCTGCGTGAATGCCGGCGCATAGGGGACTTCGGACACCAAATCCGGCTCGACCAACGCTAATAATCGACCGCCTCCTGCAACATAGGCGGCAATGGCTTCCAATTCGTGTGGGAAAAAGTCCTGCACCGGCCAAGCGATCACCAAGGCCTCGCAGTTGGGGTCTACACCCTCGGTCGCGATCAATGACTTGGTGACTTGATAATTCTGGTCTTCGAGCTTCAGAATGAGCTGACCCATGCCATCGCGGGTTTCGTCATCATCGGTCCCGCTTTCGCCGTGCCCAGCTGACCAACAAATGCGGTGGTCTTTCTCGCTTTGGAGGCGGATGATTGCGTTCACAAACGCCTTTTCACTGAAGTCGTCTTCGAGCCGCTCCTCGCGGGCGCCTTGGACGATCACCACCGAACCCCATTCGGTAGAAACCTTGAATTCCTGCGCTTTCAGTGGATCCCGAAGCGGATCGACCTCTTCAACGGAAAGATCGGGCGCCACCTGTTTGAACGACTTCATCAGGTTTTGAAATTGTCGCGATCCTGGGGAGTACCGAGCAAAGAAACCATAAATCTTGATCTTCGGCGCACTCGTGGAAACTACTTTTACGCTCTGCTCTGAAAGCGTGAACGCCTGATCGCGCGTCAGATCCCAGGTATGATCGTACCGAACCGCCAAAATGTAGAGCCCCACGCAGAGGACGCCGGCGAGCGCGATCAACGTCAACGCACCGCCCGCCTTCTGCGTCGATCTTGCCGAAACCCCCTCCGAAAGCCGGTCGCGGTCCGCCGCCGCGTAGATTCCCAACAGTGCGCCACCGGCGCCAATCAAAATCCAGGCTTGCTGATGGTTTTCTGGCATCAGGAAATAGGAAGTACCGCCAAACCCCAAAACCAGGATCCCTGCAATTCCGAAGATCCAAGCCCATTGTGCGAGACGCTCCATCATCGCCACCGCATGGATTCGACCCGTTGCCAGGTAGCAAACAGGAAGAATCCAATAAAGAGAAGGTAGTAGCTGATGTCCGACAGCTGAATCGCACCCCGCACCAAGTCATCCAGGTGGGTAGTCATCGAAAGATGCGTTGGAATGCTGTCCATTCGGTCGTCTACGAGCCCCACCAACCACAACAACAGTGCGCTTGCAAATGTAAGGACAAACGCCACAATCACGTTGCTGGTCAGCGAGGAGTACAACATACCCATGGCGATCACCAACCCGGTGATCAACATCAACGCCAAATAACCCCCGAAAATCGCCGCATAGTCAGGCTTCGCCCAATGCCAAAGGCTCAACGGAACATAGAATGTTCCGAGCAACACCACGCCCACAAATCCCATGGTCCCCAGATATTTTCCAAGAACGATGTCCATGGTCGACACCGGCGAGGTGAGCAGCAGTTCCATCGTGCGATTTCGTAGATCTTCGGCGATCATCCGCATCGACAACGCCGGCGCCATCAATGCCAAAATCAGTCCCAAGTTGCCAAAAAACGGCCCTAATAGGTGATCCGTGATGGTCATCAACGATTCGGAGTAGGGGTTGGCGAGCAGATCCGTGCTTTGCTCCATGTACACGGCAAGCGCCATCGGCCCCCAAAAGAACCCCGTCAAAAGCAAGAAGCCGGTGAGCACCAACCATCCGATGGTGGTGTGAAAATACGCTCGCCACTCCCGAACCGCGATCGTCCACATCGGCTTCAGTCTCCCCGCGTCAGGCGCAAGAACACGTCTTGCAAGCCCTGCTCTGCCCGCATCGCCAGCAAGCCAAAATCCACCGCCACTCGCGCTACTTCCTCGCGCACTTCCCGATCGGCGCGCACCACCACTTCGTCTTCGCGCTCAAATGCCCCGACAACCCCCGGTATCTGAGCGAGCCGGTCAAACAGCTCAGGCTCCATCCGCGCCACCTGCATCACGATTCCCCGCCCCGCGTCCGCCAGTTTCTCGAGCGAATCCTGGGCAAGAATCTTGCCTTTTTCGATGATCACCACCCGGTCGCAAACCGTCTCCACCTCGGCAAGCACGTGCGTCGACAACACCACGGTGACGCCGCGTTGGGCGAGCCCCTTGATGAAATCAAGGATCTCTTGCCGTTGTTGGGGATCGAGACCCGACATGGGCTCGTCCAAAATCAGCACTTTGGGCTCGTGAACGAGGGCCTGCGCCAATCCCACCCTTTGTCGGTAGCCTTTGGACAGATGGTCGATCACACGGTGCGCTACCGTGCCCAGAGAGGTTTCCTGAATGACCCTTTCCACCGAAGTAGAGACATTGGAGGCGCGTTTCAGATTGGCGCAGAAGGTCAGATACTGCCGAACCGTCATGTCCACATACAGGGGTGGAAACTCAGGAAGATAGCCCACGATCCGCTTTACCGCCTGGGGATCTTTGGACACATCGACATCGCCGATCAAGGCCCTTCCTTCCGTCGCCCCGAGCGATCCAGTCAAAATGCGCATGGTCGTGGTCTTCCCAGCGCCATTTCGGCCAAGAAAACCAACAATTTCGCCCTTTTGAACGGAGAAACTGATGTCATCCACAGCGAGGGTACCACCGTACCACTTCGACAGGTGCTCGACCTCGATGGTCGCCATGAAGCCGCGCTCCCCGGGCTCTTTTGCCCGCAGCGATGCAGCTTATTCACCGATTCCGGAACGTCAACCCGGAGGTGGAGAAGGGTGCTCCGCAGGGGCCATCGGCTCACAGGCCGCGGCTGGCGCGTCGTCCACGCTTATCTTCGTATCGCCCACATAACGAACAGCCGTACCCGGGTTTGCGGTGACCGGACAGCGAACTTGCGTACCATCGCCGAAAACTACCTCAAAGGTAGATTTACCTGGCAGCAGCCGACCTAAGCCGGATCCCCTACGTTTTGCGCCATCGATGGTAATTTCAGCGTCGTCTGGAAAGAGTAGGAATTTCACCTCGATCTTCCCGTCTGCCGCTGCGGGTGCTTCGATCTTGGTTGGATCCCCGGAGGCCTCAGCCTCCGAAATGCCGTTTTTCAGCTCGCGAATGAGGACCGCGACAAACAGCGCCAGCACCACCGCGGCCGCGCCCCCCAAAAACACATACGGTCGCCAACTCATCGCCAAACCGGGCTTGGAATTGCTGGTCCCCGTGAGCTGACCCGTAACCTCCCGAAGGAATTCGTCATCGGAAGCCGAATATGCCGCAGCGTCATCGGGAGTGATCTTCGGACGCGACTCATAAATCGGAAGAACCGTACTTTTGGCGAAGTCCTCCAACGTCAGGCGTTGCACCGGATCGATCGCGTATACGACTGCTTCGAGCGCATGCGCCGCATCAAATGCGGACGGGCGTTGCTCCCGATCATAAGAGCACATTCTGCGAATCACACTCCGCAGTTGCTCCAAGGCCTCCGCCGGCATTCCTGGGACCTGCAGATAGGCCAATTGCCGGTTCATCGCCTGATCATGGGTGACCGGATTGATCGACAGGCTCATGGTTCGGCCGGTCAGCAATTCAAAAAGCGACATACCCGAGGAATAAACATCCACCGAGGGGCTATCCGAAATTCCATCGAGTCTTTCCGGTGCCATGTACGGCCGGCTGCCCATCACCACCGACTGGGTCTCCGCCTCGCGGCCCTCAAAATCGCCCTTGGCAATACCAAAATCTACAACCTTGGCTTCGCCATGGATCGAGAGCAGGATGTTGCTTGGCTTGATGTCGCGATGAATAACCCTCAATGCACGCCCATCATCGCCGGTGGCTTCATTGAACGCCACGTGCAGCGCCAAGCAGGTGTGCCGCATCACCTCAATGGCGATCGATGCCGGAAGACCATCTTTGAACCGGAGCAAGAGCTGGTCGAGAGACACGCCCTGAACGTGCTCCATCACGATGACCGGGCGACCGCCCACATCCATCAGCCGCTCGACCCTCACCACATTGGGGTGATTGATGCGCGAAAGGAGGCGAGCTTCATCGCGGGTGCGGTTCAGAATCTTCTGGTTGCGCGTGTAGGGGGATTTTAGGATCTTGAGCGCAACCTTCCGGCGCAGCGGATCGCCGGTGACCCGCGCCACGCAGACGGTCCCAAATGACCCTTCACCGAGGATCTCTAGAATCTCGAAGGGTCCGCCGGCCAGCTTCACGCGCGACCTCCGAACCGACGATCGCCGGACTCAATCGAAGTATACCCGCATTGGATCGGCTTTGCGTGGGTCATTCGATCCGAGACTACCGCAGACCAAAACGCTCGGGCATAGATTTTCGATCTATCGGCCATCACCGCCGTACAAGAACGTACGGCTGTTCAGAGGCGAGCGGCGCGTTAGTGGATGGCATGTCACTGATTTCCTCCACTTGGGCGGTTTTGCGCGGTGCCTTAGCAGATACCGCCGACTCGCTGGCAAAGAGCGTCTGGGGTCTGACGGCCCTGGTACTGATTTTACCGATCGAGGTCGCCGCCGCGCTGTTGGTATCGCCGCTCGGCTTCGCCGGGGGGATACTTTTAAGCCTTCTCAACTCCCTTCTGGTCGGATGGTACCTCGCGCTGGTGGGGATCGCCGTGCTTCAGCGGCGCCGAGTCACTTTCGCCGATCTAAAGGACCAAATGGGCACCCACATCTGGGATGTCATGTCGGTCCTGTTCATCTTTTGGATCATTGAACTCGCGCTTTCGCAAGCTCCTGGCACCGTTCACGTCATCTATGTGTTGGTTGGCACGCTCGTATTCAACCCCGCACCTGAGCTGATTTATCAAGGACGCACCAACTCTGTCGGCCTTTTGCAGGACGCCGCTTCCTTCATGCAGAACAATTGGCCGGAATGGTTGGTGGCGCATGTGGTCGGATACGCCGTCATTGTGCCCTTTTATTGGTTTCTTTCCGGAGGCATCGACCTTCAAGGCGCCGCCAGCATTCTGAAAATGTTTGGCCCATGGTTCGGGTTCACCTCCGCAGGCACCTGGCTGGTGATCGGCCTGTCTTCCACCCTTAATCTCGGCATTTTGGCCATGGTGGGGGGTACGGGACTGACGCTCTTTTGCCACGCCTTTCTGCTGTTCCGCGGGCACCTGTTTCAGCGATTATCCTCTTCGTCGCGCCGTTCTCGGAGCTGGTCAGCGCGCCACTGACCGCCGGCGGCGGTAAGCCAACAAACCGGCGATGCCGGCCCAGGCCCCGCCCCATGGCGTCGAATTGCACCCGCAACCCTGAACCCCAAGCGCCGGGTCGATCACGATCACGTAGCTCGTCGCGGGGGGCGACCACACCACGCCGTCACCCACCTCCAGCTCAAACGCAAGGGTTCCCGTCTCTTTTAGCGGGAACTCGGGCTGCGCACCGGACGGATCCGACAGCTCCACCGCCGGGCCCGCCACTTGCGTCCATCGAAACTCCAGATCCTGCCCATCCGGGGCGGTGCTGTCCAGCCCCGACAAACGGACGGTATCCCCCACATATGCCAAGAAAGGAAGGCCGACATTCGCAATGTACTGTGCATAAACTTGGTCGGTGTCGCCGGTTTCCTCAGTGTCGCCCGTATCGCCCGTGTCCCCAGTATCCACCGTAAAGTTCGTCTCTTCGTCCATCATTGCCCAAAGTTCTGGGTCTTGTTCATCGTAATTTAGCGCCCAAAATCCAACGCCAGCGATCCCCGATTCACGAGTGTATATCACCCTTTCGCGAACACTGTCGGTGTTCTGATACCATCCCTGACGTCCCCCGCCGTAGTAGTACGGAGTCCGGCTCTGTTCATCGAACGAAGCGCCATATTGAGCCGCTTTGTCCTGGGCAGCCACCCAAAATACCGCCGAACCCGTCCCCGTGGCGTCGGCGGGCACATCGTTCGACGCCACCGGCCAAGAATACCCATACAAAGGGAGTCCCAGAATCACTCGATCCGGATCGGCGTCGTAGGTCAGGTAGTCTTCGACGGTCCATTCCAACGAATGATCCCCCCAAACCCCGCCTCCATATAGGGGATCCACTGGACCGGCGGTGCCGCTGCCGGAATAGTGGTAGCCGTACCCCATGATGAAAACATCGGCAAAACGGGTGATTTCAGAATAATCCCAAGCGCCATTCCAGTCGACGGCGGGAGTGGCGAACACCACTTCGTCACCAAACTCGTCGTTTAGCTCCTCTGCAAAGTCCACGAGATCCTGTTTGTTCGCGGACAGCAGTCCCTCAAAATCGATATTGACCCCGTCCGCTCCCGTGGCGTCCACCCATTCGCGCAGCTGATCGATCGCGTGCGAACGAGCGGTTGGGCTGTCCAAAAAAGCGCCTATGGAACCCGAACTAAAGTTGGTAACGCACAAGTGGGTCTTTACGCCGTAAGGTTCTGCACGCGCCACGACGTCATCGGCGTTATCCCACGTACTTGTGCCCGTTAAATTCCCGTCTTCATCGATCCCCGCTTGAAAAACCGCGATGTGGCTCAGGTTGTCCCACGGCACGGTGTCCAAATCATCGGCCCAATACGCCAAATATCCGTAGACGGTCATGTCGGGACCCGGCGTGGCAGAGGGTTGACCACCCGCTTGCCCACCCGAGGCTTTCTTGCGCGCCACCACCTTGGGGTGCAGCTGCATTTGACGCGCGTGCTCGCCGACGAATTCTACGTCTGGCAAGCCCAATTCGCCGGCGGAGGGGGGTGTCTCAGCCCACGCTGAAGTGGCCACGGCCAACACACCGATCAGCGAACCCATTAAGCCTCCGCAAGGAACCCGGCTGAATAGCATCATCGGTGGAGGCGCGTGTGACAATCCTCTGGGTGTTCTTAGGCGGAGGCACCGGCGCAGCACTTCGTTGGCTTTTGTCCCTATGGATCCCCGGCTACCCGGGAACGATACTCATCAATTTGATCGGAAGTTTTGCACTCGCTTTGCTTTCGCATCCGGCGACGGGCGCTTCCCCGGCTCTGCGCCTCACCTTAGGAGTTGGCATTCTCGGTGGATTTACAACCTATTCCACCTTCAACCTGCAGCTGTTGAACGCCCTGCAGCAGCGCGATGCAGTGGGAGCGGGAATCCAGCTGTTCGGAACGGTGGGAGGCTGCCTTTTGTTTGGTTTGCTCGGTTGGCAGTTTGCCGAATGGTGTTTTGGATCCGCGGGTGGATGATTCCTGGCAATAAAATAAGGGGCGGAATGTAGGACATCCCTTGTTGCGGTTGCCGGGCGTCACCTTGGGAGGTACGCTCCAGCCATCGCGGGAGCAGAGGAAAATGGGCTTTTTCGATCGGATCGCCAATATCTGGAAGGGTTTTTTGAGCCTTTGGGTTTCCGATATGGAAAACCGAAACCCAGAAGCGGTGTATGAAGCGGCGATCAATGAAAGGGTGAAAAAACACCTCGAATTGAAGAAGGCCGTTTCGGGCATCGTGTACCTCCGAAACAAGATCTCCAGCGAGCTCGAAGAAAAGGAAAAAGAGCTCCGAGACGTCATGAATCAGCTGCCCATCGCCGTGGAAGACGGTGAAGACGAAGTGGCGCTCATTCTGATTCAGAAAAAAGACGAGCTCAGCAAAGCCATTGAGTCGCTTTCCGGCGAGCTTACGAAGATCTCCGCCCAAGCAGAAGAAGCGAAGTCGGGCCTTGTCCAATTCCAGGGCGAAATCGAAAAGCTCAAGCGAGAAAAAGACGAGATGCTGGCCAAGAAGAGCAATGCTCAAGCCCGCATTCAAATCCAAGACACGCTCAATGGGTTGTCGACCGACGCCGACATCAAAGCCCTCGACAACGTTCGCGAGCACATCGACAAATTGCAGGCGGAAGCCGACATCGGCGCAGAAATCAAGGGCAATTCCTTGGACGACAAGCTTGCAAAGATCCGCGAAAAAGCCGCAAACAGCACCGCACGCAATCAGCTGGAAGAGATGAAGCGCCAAGCTGCCTCTAAGAAAGCCGCTTCTGAAGGTGCTTCCGTCAAGAAGACCATCTGAGATGGAGCTCCCTTCGCGGGATCCATCGGCAGAAGATGCCTTCGTGGCAGGGCTGACCGATGCAAGCGAAGAAGTCGTCCAAGAAGCCGTGGAGTTGGCGCTTGAGGCCCAGCGTCCAAAGCTGGCCGCGCGACTGGTGTTGCTCCTCGATCGCCCAGAGTTGACAGGCGCCGCTGAGAAGGCGATGCGCGCCGCGCGATGGCTACTGCTTGAAAACGCCGTTCCAGATGACGCTCCCGCTCCTTTGGTGTATTGGCGCAGGTGGCAGCGCCGCCCGCTGAGTCGTTACCGTCGCACAGTCATGGCGTCTGACCAGGGTTTTTCACCGCGCCGGCGATAGCCCTAGAAACGGTGGATCCACCTGGGCGCTCTGCAGAGGACGCAATAAGAAAGCGGCCTTGGGGCAGGGAGCACAGAAAATGATCGGCCATTGGTGGGCATGGGCCAATGCGTCGGCACGGCGAAAGCGTCATCTTCAGTGGCTGGTGCTGCTGATGGTGGTCTCTGTCGCGGTGCAGGCCGTACTTTGGACGTGGTATATTGAGGACGCCGCGATCAGTTTCGCTTACGCCCGCAATCTCGCCACCGGCGAGGGGTTGGTGCCGTACCCCGCGGGCGAAAGGGTCGAAGGATATAGCAATCCCACCTGGGTATTTCTGCTCGCCGTCGGTGAATTGCTCGGGATCGACAGTTTCTCGGGCGCGAAGATTCTCGGGGCACTCTTCGGGGCGTTAACCCTCCCGTTTGCCTACCTCCTGGCCAGCGAGCTTCGCCCCGACGAAGACGACGATGTCCCGGTCTACGCCGCGGTTTTCCTTGCCGGATGCTCGCAATTCACGATTTGGAACACCTCCGGCCTCGAAAACAGCCTGTTCAATTTCCTGCTGGCGGTCGGACTTTGGCGCACCATCGCCGAGCTAAAACCTGGACGTTGGCCAATCGGACCCTTTGCCTACTTCCTGTTAGCGATCACGCGTCCCGAAGGGATCATGTACGGGGCCGCCGCCGGATTTTGGGCGATGGCCTTCAGCCTTGGACTCGGGCAGGGCCTGTGGCCAACCCTCCGGTGGTTGGGTACCTTCTTCGCTCCGTGGACCATTTATCAAGTTTGGCACTACAATTATTTCGCTTGGCCCTTGCCCAACACCTATTACGCCAAGACCGAAGACTCGGACTTCGCTCCGTACGGTTGGGACAAGGCAGGATGGAAGTACATTCGGAACTGGGCCAAGGACGTTGGTCAAGGTCCTTTACTACCTCTGTGGATGGTGGGGATCACCGGTTTTTCGAACGCCCGCCAACGGTACTTGGCTTTATTTGCCTCCGCGGTCGTTCTCGCCATCGCCGCCCCGGGTTCGGATGCCTTCGCCGCAGTGGTCCAATTCGTCAGCTTTGACAGCCTGACGGCGGCCATGGTTCTGCCCTATTTTCTTGGCGCCATGGTCGCGCTCGGACTCGTGAGTCTGTTCGGATTCCTGACCCATCAGCGTGGCGACGTACCTTTTGCGGCAGCTGGCGTTGGCGGTGTGCTCGCATTGGTTTTGGTGGCTGCGATGTACGGCTTCGGCTGGTCGTTCTACCTCTCGTTGATCGCCGATTCCAGCACCGCCCAAACGTTGCTGGATCTCGCCGAGCTCCGCAATAAAATTGCGATATTCGCGGCCGCTGCGCTCGTGGTGACTGGCGGCATCGTGTTCGGTAAAGAGCGAGACACGCTACGTTTCGCCTTGGGGGGCGCCGTCGCCACCGTCGCGATCGTAGGTGCCGTGTATTACCTCCAGTGGTCCAGCATCGGCTTTGATCCGTTTGATTTGCAGTCCGTTGCTCCAGCAAAATTCCGTGTGGCAGCGATCGCACTCTTCGTTCTCGCTCTCCCGCGTTTGGTCCCGGCCCGGCCAGGTTGGCGTGTGATCGTCCTTTGTTGCGACACCATCGCGCTCGCGCTGTTCTTTGCGCTGTGGTCCGGCGGAGATTGGATGAAGGGATTCCGCTGGATGGCGGCCCTTACTGTTCCGGCCTCGGTGCTGTTTGCTTCAACAGTTGGAGAACTGGGCTCCCTCTACCAGTCCATTCTCGGCAGAAACTCGGCACTGAGCAGGATCGCTTGGTACGTTGGCCTGCCCGCAGCAGCCGCTGTTGCGAGCGCGGTGTTTTATTACGGCTCGGTAAACATCATTCAACCCGCCCTTCCCACCGAAAGCGCCGGCGCCCTTATCTCTGCCCTGTGGGTGGTCGTCGGGCTGGCATCGACGGGCGCGATGGTGTTTGCGTTGTGGCGGGCGCCAAGCCTATTACGGGGCCAACGACCCGATCGTTGGGGTTGGCCTGCCACTTTTGCCGGTGCCGTTTGCGCGATCCTGTTCCTCGCCCCCCACATCAACCACCTCAACGTCATCGCCAACAAGCCAGAAACCAGCCCAAAATCCGTCAAACGGCGCGTCGACTACATCAATGCCGCTGCAGCACGTCTTCACGTCGACACCCCGATCGTCAACATCGATGTCGACCAAGGAGCTCACCTTTGGTGGTCCGGGCATCAAATGCTCGACATCGCCGGACTGGTCGACATGTCGATGGCACACCAGAAGTACAAACCGGAATTCATCCGCGAGTACATCTTCGCCGAGCGCAAGCCGCAATTTGCCCACGTTCACGGTGGGTGGGCGAACAAATCGAAGATCAACAAGCAGCCCGAGTGGAAGCGCGACTATTTTGAAATTCCCGGCTACCCCACAGGCAAATCCCTTCACGTTGGAAACCACGTTCGACGTGACCTTTTCATAAAAACCGAATGGCCGGACGTTCCCGAACGTCACATTCAGTTTGAGGGCGGCACCGAGCTCGTCGGGTACTACACCGCAGCATCCGAAGTCGGAACTTCGGACTCGCTTTACCTCGAGGTCGCCCTTCGGATCCCGGAAGCCACCAAGAAGGGCGAAGGATTTCGGATGATGGCGTTCCTCGCCAACGATGCAGGCGACATCCAAATCTGGGATTTGCCCCCCGGCTATGACTGGTACACCACCGATCTGTGGAAGAAGGACGAGATCGTCTGGGGCCGGTTCTCGCTGCCCGTCAACCTCAAAGAAGGAAGCTACGACTTAGGATTTGTCGTTTTCGACCTCGACGGAAAAGTCCTGTCCGCCTTGTCCTCCGGCGGGCCCGGTCCCACCTTATCCCCAGCGGCCCCACGCTTTTTACCCGGCGAGGTGTTGTTCCCGGGCGCGATGCGCGTGCTCTCCGCCAAAGACGCCGAAACCGCCGCCGACGCCGCACACGCCAGTGCCATCACAAAGGCCAAAGCTGGCGATTGCGCTGGCGCAGAGTCCAGCTGGGATGAGGCCCGACGTCGGATGACCAAGCAAGACAAATGGCTCCAAGCGCACAAAGGGACCGCCATGAACGCGCTCGCCGCTTGTCTCGCTGCCGAGGCCTCCAAATCAAGCGATCAAGCGGAACAGGTCGCACTGATTTCAAAAGCGCGCCGGTTTAGCCACTTGGAACCCACCCTCCTCGCGGTTGCCGCACCCCTCGCGGAAGGAGCGTACCTCCGCGGCAAGGAAGCGTACGATCAGCAGCGCTGGGAAGATGCATACCGAGAATTGGCCGCTGCCGTTGCTTTTGAGCCCTGGCGCGCCTGGGCAAAGCGCTACATGGAGGAGGCGCGCGCGCATCGGCTTGGGATCGATCCCGACTCTTTGGCGAAGAAAAAAGCAGACGCCGACGCCAAAAAGAAGCGCCCACCCGTTCAGCGAACCTTGCCGCGCGCGAAGGCGCCGGGCGAAGAGGAGGCTCCTGAGCCGGAAGAAGCCGTTCCCGGACCTGAGGCGGACGAGGAATGACCTCCGCTTGGAAGGCGCGCGCACAGCGCGCCTTTGACGGACTCGACGATCGCGGACGGGCTAACGTCACCGGACTCGCGCTCGGAAGTGCACTTTACTTAGTGCATTTTGCCATATTCTCGTGGTGGTACATCGAAGACGCTGCGATCAGTTTTGCGTACGCGCGAAACATCGCCGATGGCGAAGGTTTTGTGGCGATGCCTGGCGCCGAATGGGTCGAAGGCTTCTCCAATCCCACCTGGACGCTCGCACTCGCTGGACTCGACTTCTTCGGTATTACGCCCTGGATCGCCGCAAAAATGCTCGGGGCCCTGTGCGGCTTAGCGACACTTCCGCTGGCCGTACGCTGGTTTCACGACATTCGTCCAGACGCGACTCCCAAAGAAACGGCCCTCGTTCCGTTGATCTTGGCGACCTCGCTGCAGTTCGTTCTTTGGAACGGTTCCGGCCTTGAAAATAGCTTCTTTGTTCTTTCGTTAACCGCCAGCGTGGTGGGACTGTGGGATCCTCGCCGGGTTTGGGTCTCCGGCCTCGCTGCGTCAGTCTTGGCGATCACCCGCCCGGAAGCGCCTTTGTACGTCGCCATCATCGGGTTCACCGGGATGTGGTACCACCGACGAACGCTGATTCGCTGGGCGCTGCCATGGTTCATTGCACTCCTGGTGCCCTTTCTCGCCTGGCATGCCTGGCGATATCATGCTTTTGCTTGGCCTTTTCCAAACACCTACTATGCAAAACTTGCCGACGCTGAGAAGTTTGCACCGTTGGACTGGCAGAAAAAAGGTTGGAAGTACATTCGAAACTACGCTTTCTATTCCGGACATGGATTTCTGCTTCCGCTGTATGTCGCGGGGGCGGTTGGATTTCGGCGACCGACCCTTATTTATGGAGCTATCGCCCTCGGCGGTTTGGCGACCGCGGCGCTTCTAGGCGTGGCACTGCCCGCAAATGGGCAAGCCAGCGCGATTTTGGCGACGCTTGCGCTCCTCGGAATCACTCTCGCGGCGCTCTACGAAAACCAGGGACCGCGATCACTGGCTTGGCTCCTCATGTTGACCGCAGGTTTCTTTGCCCTGTACTCCGGCGGAGACTGGATGAAGGGATACCGCTGGTTCTCGTTTGCTGCGGTTCCAGGCGCCGTGCTTCTGGCCGTGGGCATTGCCGAAATCACCCCCGTGTTTCAACGCTGGCCGCGCATTCCACCGTTGATCGCGGGTGCACCCGTGGTTTTGGGTGTGATGAGCACCATCGGGTTCGTGAGCGCCCCCGAAACGATGCCGTACGACGTGTACCGACGTGTGTTGTACATGGAGGGAGTAAAAGAACGTTTACACCTCGACCATGCCGCACTTCTCGACGTTGACATGGGCGCACACCTGTGGTGGTCGGACTTCGAAATTGTCGATCTGGCCGGCCTTGTCGACGTACCCATCGGTCACCACAAATGGCAGCACACTTTTATGCGTGAATATGCCTACCAAGAGCGAAATACCGAGTTCGCCCACGTTCACGGAAGCGCCCCGCGCAATTCGCTCAACAAATTGCCAGAATGGAAGCGGTACATCGAGATTTCGGCGTATCCGATTTCACCAACGACTCTGCACGTCGGAAACCACATTCGAAAGGACCTGATCGTCCATCCCTGGACGGGTCCCACCGACAAGACGGCCCGCTTCCAAGGGAATGTCGACCTGTTGGGATTGAACGTTCCAGCTGGCACGGCACCTGGCGAAGAATTGTATTTGGAGCTTGCGCTGCAGCGTCCCAACAAAGGGAAGGATTTTAGGGTTTGGGTGTTCCTCTCGAACGGAAAGGGCATGTCCGTTCACGAGCTCCCCCCGGCATACGATTGGGTTCTCCCGTCCAAATGGAAGGCGGACGAAACCTGGGTTGGGAAGTACAGCCTTCCGATCCCTGCCGATTTTATCCCTGGTTCCTACGACCTTGGCATCGTCGTCGTCGGAACCGGCGCCCGAAGTGAGGTTTGGGCGGCCGTGGAGAGCTCTGGGACATCGGAGTATCCAGCGTTGATCCCAGGCGAAGTACGGTGGCCCGGCGCCGTCGAAGTTCAATCCCCTTCGGCGGCCGAACAAACAGCCGATCGCGAATTGGACGCCGCGCTTCAGAGTGCGTCCTCCGGCGACTGCCCGAGTGCCGAAGCTCGATGGGCAATTTCCCGCCGATGGCTGGGGCGCCACCACGCTTGGCAAACCTCGGCCCGCCAGCGCATCGACGACGCCCTTGCCGCTTGCTGGGCGTTGGATGCGGAGAACTCCGAAGATGTGGAGTCCATACGCAAGGCTCGCCGATACAACCACCAAAATCCCGAAACGTTGCGTGTCAGCGAACTGCTCGCGAACCGATGGGAAGCCGCAGGAAACGCCGCAACCACCGAAGATGCCCGATACACCGCATGGTCAAAAGCGTTGATCGCTGACCCTTCCCGCGCCTGGGTCCGCAAGCAGGCAGAACAAAGCCGCGATATTCGGCTGGGGCTCTCGGCACAGAATCCAACCGAGGCCATCCCCGCTGGGGGAGGAGGTCCGGATTGAAACGCGCCCGTTCGCTCGCAATCGTTGCGGCTTTTTTCGCCGTTTCCGCTCTGGCCACTCCGTCCGATCCCCGAGGTTGGTCGCCGGGAACGCCAGCGGCGAACAGCGCACGCGTGTTGGAGCCGCTCGCTCAGGAAGTAACACTTGAGTTTCCAAGCCGCTTTCAGAAGTTGATCACCGGGCCCACGGTGATCGTCTACTTCTCGCCGACCTGCCCGCATTGCCAAGCGGTGGCGCCCGAAATCAACGCATTGTCCAAACGTCTGGGCGAGAGCGCCACCGTCATCGGCGTGTCCACCGGCGGACAGTCGGCGGTCGCCATGAAAGAGTTCGTCTCGGAATACCGAGTTCCTTACAAGGTGATCCACGACACCGATGGAGAGATCGCTGCGACTCTCGGCGTCGACTCCACTCCTTCGGTCATGCTGGTGGTTCCCGACGGCGAAAAAGTCAAGGTAGCTGACTATTGGTACCCCTATCGCCACGGTTTTGACACGCTTGTAGAAATGCGCGCCCTGGAAAACCCCTGGGAGGCCTTTCGCCCGGGCGAGTTTCACGGGGATGGAGCCTGCGCCACCTGTCATCTTAGCGAAGCTTCTTCCGCACTTCTCACCCACCACTCCATCGCTTGGGCCACCCTGGTCGAGAAAGAAGAAGATCAAAACCCCGCTTGCACCAATTGCCATGTCACCGGCGCGGGTCAGCCGACCGGTTGGGATGGATCGGAGGGGTCGCACCTGGTGAATGTCGGCTGCGAAGCTTGCCATGGACCCGGCGGCCCGCACGATGGCGCCCGCCTCGACCCCCGCACGACCTGCAGCGGGTGTCACGATGAAAAGCACAGTATCGCGTTCTCAGTGGAAAAGGGGCTCCCCAAAATCGACCACTACCGCGCGGATGCCATGGACGACAACGCCTTTTTTGAGGAGCGCCGCAAGCTCGCCAACGGAGAAGTGCCAAGGGATTTGCTCGCCTTTTCCGAGGGAACCAATGTCGGATCCGCCGCCTGCGTAGGTTGCCATTCCGAAGAGCACGGCGCCTGGGAAGCTTCTCCCCACGCCAAAGCCATGGCGCGGCTCGACGCCACCCAAAGCCAAGATCCCACCTGCGTTCGTTGCCACGCCACCGCGGAGCGATCAGGTCCACCCCCCGCCACGGTTGCCGAATTTCATACCTCGGAAAGCGTAGGTTGCGAGTCCTGCCACGGACCCGGCGAAGCGCACGTGAAGGCCGGCGGCGGCAAAGGCAACATCGAAGGACTCGGCGAAGATTGCCCCGTTTGCGTACTAGAAGCGGTGTGCACCTCCTGCCACACGCCGCAGTGGGACCCGAATTGGGAGCTTGAACCCATGCTTGAAAAGATCAAGCACGGAAAGAAACCCTAGGGCAGGGCATCCGCCGATGGTAAATCGCTTGTCGATTTTTCTGGCAACTGCCTCTTCAAAAACTCCGCCACCAACGGGAAGACTTCGCTGGAAGCGGTGCGGCCGACCACCGGATCGATGTGTCCATAGTCGTACGAAAAGCCATTCGCTCTGCTCAATTTCACGTATTCACAGTTCGTAAATACCGAGCACGCATAGGCGACGTTCGGCTCCGCAGCGACGCGATCCTTCTCTGCGCCGATCACCAAGATGGGAACATCGGAGGGAGCAATCCATGCGTCGCCGTTTTCCTCAACAACTTCACCGGCTTTCAGCCACTGCACCACCTGTTGCGCCGTGGGTTTGGTTAGGTCAATCAGGGAGGTGCGGGCCATGCCCTTCACCATCGGTCCGTCCATGTTTTCCAGATTCGCCAACTGCGTAAACACAGGGTTTGTCTTTCCTAATGGCGCCACCATCTTCGCCATGGCCTGAGCGTGGAATCGGCCGCGCCCTCCCACGGCCCAACCCGAGCCCCGAATCATCTTGTGCAAACCGCCTAAATGCTGAAGGGTCGCTGGCGAGCAGATCGCGACTCCGGCCGTGATCTTTTCGGGATAGTCGCGCATGGCTGTATAAAGGAGCATTCCTCCCATGGAATGCCCCACCCAATATAGCTGCTTCTCGCCGGTCGCCGCTAAGACGGTGTCGACGATCGCCGGCATGTCGTCCTTGGCATGATCATCGAAGTTAAACCCTCCCAAAGCGCCTTTGGACGGAGGATAGCTGCCCGGATCCCCCCTCAACTCCGGCACCCATACATCCCAGCCCCGCTCCTGAAGATACCAGGCCAACGAGACTTCTTCGCGGTAGTCGAAATTGTAGTGGTTGGCACCCATGCCATGCACCAACAGAACCGGCGGCCCATCACCTGGATAATGACGGATCTCCGCCGCCCATTCGTCTTGGGTCTCGTAACGAACGATCTCTGCGGGCACCATTGTTGGCGGCAATGCGTGCGCACACGCATTCAACGCCAGGAATCCCACCAGCCATCCTTTGTTCATCCGACCTCCTACGAAAATACTCCGCCGCGCACCGCCGTTCCCAACGCTTTCAAATCCGGATGAAGCACGCGATCCTCGGTCCAACGGCGGACCAACGACCGAACCCTGGCGTGCGTCAGCATCGAATCTCTCGACGCTTGCTTACCTTCGTCCATATGAAATTCGAGACCTTGAGACGCGCACATCAGCTCGATCGCGAGCACATCGGCGAGGGTCTCAGTGCAATCCCAGGCTGTGCGTCCCGCGATTGGCCCCATCGAAGCGTGGTCTTCGCGGTGCTGTACCGACGGAATCGAATCCACCGACGCCGGGTGGGACAGACCCTTCATCTCGCTCACCAGGGATGCCGTGGTGTACTGTGCCAGCATCAACCCGCTGTTTAGGCCGGTACTCGGTACCAGAAAGGAAGGAAGCCCTGAAAGCTGACCATACGTCAAACGAAAGGTTCGTCGCTCGGAAATCGACGCCACCTGCGTCAACGCGATCTTCAGCTGATCCATCGCCATCGCAGCAGCAGCGCTATGGAAATTTCCCGCTTCGACCGTCCGATCGCCGAACATCAATGGGTTATCGACCGCCGCGTTAAGCTCACGTTCCACCACGGTTTCCACGAATTCGAGCACTTCCCAAGCAGCGCCCAACACCGCCGGCGCACAACGGATGGAAAATGGATCGGGCGTTCGTCCCTCATAGCAAAGTTCAGACCCAGACAATCTAAGACGCAATCGCTCCGCGACAGCGATCGGACCTGGATGGCGGCGTTCCTGCATCGCTTCCGCATCCAGGCAGCGTAGATCGGCGCGCACCACCTCAAACGTGAGCGCACAAGCGGCTTCTGCCGCCTCCAACAGTCTTCGAGAACGAGCAACGACCAATCCGGCCCATGCTGCGGTGAGCGAGTCACCATTCACAAGGGCTAAGGCTTCTTTTTCCGTGACTTCGACCGCCCGCACTTCGGAGGCAACCGGTCCGCTGTCGCCCCAAACCCTGCCGCCCAAGCCACAAAGGACCTGTGCCACGTGGGCGAGCGTCGGCGATCCCGCCGTGCCAACCGACCCTTGCGACGGGATCCAGGGGAGAGGCCCATCCAACAGCTGAAGGAGAGCATCCGCAATCTCCGGGCGAACTCCACTAAAGCCGCACGCCAACACGTTGACCCGAGCGGCAATCAGCGCACGCACCATCGGCTGCGCCAAAGGGGGCCCTACCCCGGCGCAATGCCCAAGGATGAATCGACGCACACGCTCCGCGGGCTCGGCAGGAGGCTCACCTCCAACCAACCAACTCCACTTTTGCGCTAACCAATCCCCTGTTCGAACGCCGGCGGCCATTCGAGCGCGCGCCGTGGCATCCAACACCGGGCGTGCACCTTCGGCGATCGCCGTCAATTGTCGAGGCGTCAACGACCTCCCATCCAGGCGGATGTCAGACATCCATCACCCCCGCCAATGCGCCAACCGCGGATTGCACCGCTTCTATCAGTAGTCCATCGCGGATGGCCTCCGCCAAACCTTCCATGTCCTCCGACGGAGTGAGCGCGCCACGCCCCCCTAGAATGCGTTCGACGGCTTCCAGGGCCGCGGCCGTGCCCTCGCCGAGCCGCACATCGACGTCCTGTCGTTGGCGCCACCAGAGGCCCCCAGCGGCACAGAACAGCTCAATCGCTACCACGCGGGTCGCATTGGCCACGACTTCGCGCGCGCGTCGGGCCGCGGTGGTCGCCATCGCCACGTGGTCCTCTTGGTCTTCGCACGTCGGAATGGAGTCAACCGATGCCGGCCAAGCAAGGGCTTTATTTTCGCTTACCAACGCCGCGGCTGTCGCCTGCGGAATCATCGCCCCCATGCCCGCCGCGTCTTTCTCCACCAACAACGCAGGTAATCGCGCAGAAAGGTTGCCAGTGGTCAAGCGAAACAATCGACGCTCGGACAGATTTGCCAACTCCGCCACCGCCAATTTGAGATGGTCGGAGGCCATACCCACGGGCTCACCATGGAACAATCCGCCAGAAAACGCCTTATTGGCGTCCTCGACGTCCAACAGAATCAGCGGATTGTCCGTCGCCGCATTGATCTCGATGCGCGCCTGATTTCCGGCAAACCGGATCCCATCCCGAACTGCACCTAAAATCTGTGGTGTACAACGCAGGGAATAGGCGTCCTGCACCTTTCCCGGCAAAGAATCCACCAAGTTTGAGCCCTGAATCAACCGCCGCAGATTGGCCGCGCATGCGATCGCTCCTGGATACGGTCGAAGCTCCTGAATCGCAGGATGCAACGCACGGCTCACCCCCCGCAGCGCCTCCCAAGTCATGCCGGCAGCAATTTCTGCCGCAAGAACCAACCGTTCCGCGTCGTACACCGCCAGTGCCAGCATCGCCGTCGACGCCTGGGCGCCATTCGTGATCGCCAAGCCCTCCTTCGGGCCCGGGATCAACCTCGGAATTCCGGCACGCGCCATCGCCTCGGCGCCGGTCAGGCGCTCGCCCCCAAACCACGCATGCCCCGAAAACTCCGGTTCTTCGCCCTCCGGACCCCGAAACATCACTAAGCCGAGGTGGGACAATGGAGCCAAATCGCCCGAAGAACCACACGAACCCTGAGAAGGAACTTCGGGGGTGACGCCTTTTTCCAGCATCCGGCACAGGGTGTCCACCAGAGCCGGCCGGCAACCCGAAGCCCCCTTTGCAAGTGCATTCGCACGGAGCAGCATCATGGCCCGCACCACTTCCGCTGGAAACGCCGGCCCCACCCCGGCCGCGTGGCTGCGAATCAAATTCAGCGACAAACGCGAGATGTCCTTGGCATCGATCTTGACCCGCGCCAACGAGCCATAGCCGGTGTTCACCCCATAGACGGGCAGCGATTCCCCTTGTTCGTCCCGCAGCATGCCTTCAGCAGCGGAACGAACCCATGCCTCGCTCGCGTTCATCCGCTCGCGAGCGCGATCATCCAAACGCACAACGGCCGATGCCCGAGCGACGCTCGCCACCTGCGAAAGATCCAAGGACTGGCCATCGAGCCGAAGTTCGGTCATTCTCCAGGCGTAACTCCCCGGCGCCGGAGCGTCCTGGCGATCCCGGAATCCACCGTGTACGGTGTCCGCGTGGAGACAACGTGTGGTCCCTCCTGTGGTTCTTTTTGGCGTGCACGCCCAAATGCAAGGAGGGAATGGTCTGTCCCATGATCGGCACCGGAATCGCCGGCTTCAACGGTGACCGTCTCGACGCACTGGAGTCCGATCTCTACCTTCCTACTTCCATTTATAAGTCAGACGATGGACGTTTTGCGGTTGTCGACTACAACAACTACCGGATTCGTCGGTTGGAGGAAGACCATTCGTTGACCACCCTCGCCGGAAACGGTCAGCACGCCTATGCCACCCCTGGGGTTCCCCCTCTCGAAACTGCATTTGAAAACCCCATTGCGGCAGTGGTGGGCCCGGACGGATTCACCTACATCGCCGCCGAACACGAAGGTCGAGTGCTTCGTTTCAAAGAAGGTGAACCACTTGAGGTCGCCGCCGGAACCGGTACTCTTGGTCTTTCCGGTGATGGAGGGGCGGCCCTTTCCGCCGAGCTCACCGATCCGACCGGACTCGCATTTATCGGCGATGACCTCTATGTTTCGGACCGTTCCACGGCGACGGTGCGCCGAATCTCGAACGGCGAGATCTTCGCGGCGGCCGGCGGCGGAGAGACTCCAGAAGGAACACCAGGACGCCTGGATCAGCCCCGTCAGATCGCCGCGATCGATGGCGAGATCTGGATCGCCGACACCGGCCAACACCGAATCGCCGTGCTGAATCCCGAAACCAGCGAGCTT
This sequence comes from Pseudomonadota bacterium, assembly GCA_005797785.1. Classification (GTDB taxonomy): domain Bacteria; phylum Myxococcota_A; class UBA796; order UBA796; genus SYKL01. The sequence goes on from SYKL01000055.1 coordinate 32,123, forward strand.
CGCACCGAAATCGCCGAAGGCCTCGATCAACCGTTCGCGATCGCGGAAGGCCCCCAAGGGGAAATCTTCATCGCCGACGCCGGGGGCCACACCATCTACCGGTGGAAAGACGGCGAACTTCGCGCCATCCTGGGCAACGGCTCTCCAGGCTTGCCCCTGGAAAAGCCACAAAAGAGCGATGCAACCCCGCTCACCTACCCCGCCGGCTTGCTTTGGGACGACGACACCGGTCTGTGGATCGCCAATATGCTAGGCAATCAGATACTTCTGTGGAAGCCCGAGTAGGAGCCGCTTTGAACCAAGACGATCCATACCGCGACCCCGTCCTGTACGATCTGGAGTACCAACAGCAGCTGGAAGACATTCCGCATTATGTCCAGTTGGCGCGCAGACTCCGCGGCCCCGTGCTGGAATTGGGCTGTGGAACTGGACGAATCACCATTCCAATTGCGCAGTCCGGCGTGGAAATTCACGGGCTGGATGCTTCCTCGGACATGCTCAACGGCCTCGAACAAAAGCTCCGTTTGGAGCCCGATGCGGTCCGTCTTCGCGTCCGCTATTCTTTAGGAAATTTCTGCCAACTGGACGGCGAACGCCAGTATCCGTTGGTTATCCTCCCGTTCAACGCCATCCATCACTGCGAGGGGGCTGCCGGCCGTCGCGAGTTGCTTCGAAGCGTCCGAAAGGTACTTCGACCCGGCGGTATTTTTGGCCTCGACTGCTACCTTCCAGATCTTCTGCTTTATTCGAGGGAAAAAGGAAAACGCTACGAACAGCGCACGTTCACTCACCCGGTGACCAAAGAACCCCTCGAAACCTGGGAGGAGGGCTACTGGGAACCCGAACGCCGGATCCACAATGTGATCTACGTGTACGAAGATCCTCGCGGACACCAAGAAAAGGTCCACCTACGGCTCAACATGTTCGACCAAACGGAATTCCGTACCCTCCTACACCAGGAGGGATTCCAATTCAGCTGGGAGGCCAGCGATTTCCGGGGAACACCCATGCGGCCCGACAGCCTGAAATGGGTGATGGAACTGACCTAGCTCACTCGCAGAGGGCGGTCTCGTTCTCTTCCAGCTTGGTCGTCTCCAGATCATCGACCGTCCAATGGTCCTTCTTGATCTTCTTGATTTCGAAGGTACCCCGCACGACGACCCGCGATTGGGAATCCGTACCGTCGAACACCAAGTGAAACTCACCGGAAGCGGGGTTGCCAAGCACCAATTCCGACGCCGGCTCGTTAAAGCCAACCCAGTTGTAGTTGAGCTCACCCCACTTGTCCAAACCCGGCGCGGCATCGTCCGCCGGACGCCACAAATTCGTGTGCACCTTGGGTTCAACGTCGACGCCCACCGCCGCAAATTCTGAAACGATCGTCGACTGAACATCGTTCACGTCTGCGATCAGGTCGTCATAGTCTTCTGGATCGCTGATGTAGAAAAGATCGCTTCTGCTGACTTCAATGTCGTTTTCTTCAAAGGAGGCATACGCCGACGGATTTCCGTAGCGAACCGAACGCGACGCAAAGGAATCATCGGCGAACTTCGCCGATGCAAAGCCCGCAAGCCATTCGGTAGGGAAGAACCACTGCACGTCGGTGCTGGCAGGGTTGAACTGGTACGCGCCTGCATTCAAATAATACAGGGTTTCAAACGTTGAAGGCGGCGCATCGGGATTGACGGGGTTTTCTGCATCCGCAGCTTCCTCCGCCGACCATTCCTGAACCCAATCACCATCAATGGGCTCCAAAGCGGCGTTGCCGTCGTCACCGAGCTGGCAGCTGCTCGGTTGAAAGTCGGGATCAACCACAAAAGCAAACCGAAAATCTTCGCCACCAGGGAGACGCTGGTGGAAGGTCACCTGAAGGTCGCCTTCGGACGTCATGATCGCTTCGCCGCGCCAGGGGTCCAGCGGAGAGGTGACCACCTCATAGCCGTCTGTTTTCAACCATTGTTCGTGTTCCGGGTCGAAATCGCCGCAGATGTCGATCGGGTTCGCCAGCATGTCGTCGGCGTCGAGGCCCTCGCGGCAGTCCACCTGCCAATGCTCGCCTTCGTCCCACTTCCCTTCACCATAATCCGCCACGTCCAATGACTGCTTACGAAGCGTCGCAGACGTATTGGTAGAAAGCAAAGCCGTGTACGAACCCTCGGTAACCTTGGCATTCTGGGGGTTGCACGCAACCAATCCCACCAGCAAAGACAGCGACGTAACCAATGGCTTCATAAACGGCTCCTGGGCGCACGGCCCCCACGGCGTCTCCATTACCCATGCAGGCACCCTCGGTCAAGTGCTCGCCGTTCCACCGTTGTTAACCGCCTTCCGCCACAACTCCACGCAGCCCGTTCGCGCCGTCAGCCAACCAAAGCTCCGGAGCGGCGCCAGTTACCACCTGCACTGCCCCAGCCGCGCTTTCGCGAAAATGAAACCAATCTGGCGCCGACAACGAACCCTGGATCGCACGAAGAACACCAACATTGGATCCAGCACGAACGATCAGATCGAGCTCGCCATTGCCATCCACATCGCCCACCGAAAGCTCGCCCGCCGGACCGACATCGCGTTCCTCCCCATCGATCGTCACACGAGTACGGCCATTTTCTGCCACAGCCCAGCCCGAAGCCCAGGAAACGACATCGCAATCCGCGCCGTCGCAGGCCAACACAGTGCCCAGATCATCGCCGATGATCGCCACATCTCCGGCGCCCGCCGCTGCCTCTGAATCCGTCAATTGCGCTGCCGCATCATACCGACGTGCGGTGTCGCCATCCAATACCACCCCTTGATCCTCGGCACAGTCCACTCGGGTGCCCGTCCCCACCGCCGGTCCGGCGATGGATCCACCGTCCAAATCGACCACAAACAGAGAGGTGTCCGTCAGGACCCAAGCCCGCTCGCCGCAAATGGCCATGTCTACCGCAGTCATGGGCGCCAACAAGTCCACATCCCATGCCACGGTCGGAGCGCTTCCGACGGATTCCCATCCGCGCAAATGCAAATTGGTATCCTGAACAAACCCCACCAATTGTGCACCGTGTGCCGCAATCGGGCCGGTGACGGTCAACTCCGGTTGAATCCACGGGGTCGCCACCGCTACCCAATCCGGTCCACCAGCACCGGTCCAATTCATCCAATAATCGCCGGCAATCATCATATCGGCGAAATCATCGCCCGTCTGGTCCCACAGGCCCAACAAGCCCGCCTGCGGGAAATTTCCAGAAGCACCTTGGTGATACCCGTCGTCGCCGTAGTCCACCACCCCCAAATCGCCTTCCTGGTCCAGCGACCAAAACTCCCAAGCCCCATCGGAATTCACATCTGCAACCGTCACTCCCGCGTAGTCGATGTCGAAATCCACCAAGCCTGCGGAACTCCAATCCAGATCAAAGATGGAGACTTCGGGAAACTCCTCCTCATCGGACACTTCTGTGACAAAGACAAGCTCATTTGCCCCATCTCCGTTCATGTCCCCCGGACTGGATACTGTGCTCACCGGAAGAACAAAATCCAGCGTCGGACCTACCTCCATAAAACCACTGTCGGACCAAACATACCGTGTCCACTGGTGCGTTTCGTTGATCACAGTGATCTGGGGCAAACCCATGCCCAACGAATCTCCGATGGCCATGGATTGAGGTTTAAACTCCATCTGGCGGGATTCCCAGAGCTCAAATGCCCCCGAACCCAACCCACGCCAAACCTCCAACCGAGGATCTTCGTCGTCGGACCAGGCGATCGCCAGATCGATGATCCCATCGCCGTCCAAATCGTCGGCCCCAGCGCCGGAAACCGTCTTCCCTGCGAAACTCCAACTCGAAAGTCCAAAAGCACCGCCGTCCGCGGTGCCGCGAAACGCCACCACCGCGTCCTCAGTCCACACCAGGGCATCTCGCAGGCCGTCCCGCTCTAAAAACCCGGTCCAGACACCATGAATCTCGTCTCCCACCGGGGGCTCGTACACCGGAACGGGAGACAAACCAGCTTTCCAGCCCCACAACCGATCGGATGCCCCCACGAGCCAAAAATCGGTCATCGGCTGTAGAAACTGATTTTCACCTTTGCTTTCCTCGGAGCGCTGAAGCGGTATGTCCCACGCTGGCAACACCACCACTTCGGCATCACCGACCTGGTGTACACCGAGATCTTCGAGTTCGATGCTTGACCATCCGGTAGAGTCGAAGTTCACCACCACCGGCTCGCCATCCACCTCAACGGTCAATTCCGCAGGTCCGCTTGCCACTCCCCACGAATTTACCGCCTGCAAGCGCACCGAGAGCGGCGCAGATCCGCGCTCCGGCACGGCGACCACGCGGGTACCCGCTTCAGGAAAGCTCTGGACAGACTGGGGGATTTCCGCGATCGGATCGGTACAACCCAGCGCCGCGAACCACCAAAATGCGGGCAATCGCCCTCCTCATGTCGGAGTATACCTGCGTCGAAACCAACCCAGTGGAAGCAAGAAAATAGGCAACAACAACGGGCGTTCTCCGCATCCTCCCGGCCGGTCTTCGCGTGCGGCGAGGCGCGCCCGACCCGAACCCAGCGCTGGCGAAGGTTGCGAAAACACGGGATTTCCGCCCACCGACCACGCCTGAAGCCTGGTAGCCGCCTGATACGGCCGTAGTGACGGGTTGTCCGACAAGATCAACGCCAAGGCCCCCACTACGGCGGGCGTCGCCGCGGAGGTGCCATAAAACGAAACCGCGCCATAAGCCTCTGTGGTCAGCCCATCCGGCCCGACGATATCGGGCTTGCTTCGACCGTCCGACGTCGGGCCCTGAGACGAAAATGACTCCGAATCATTCAAAAAATAGCCGTCCGCGCGCACAGCCCCTACCGAGAAAACCGCCGGATGTGAGCTAGGATCCGTCAAAGAGCCCTCCGGAATACTGTTTTCCAGATCGCCGGAAGTCGCCAGCAGATTCAGGTGCACCTGCGCCAAAGGCCCCCTTTCATGGGTCACTTCCACGCGGTACCAGCCGTCCTCGGGGACGGTACCGGTCAGCCGCTCCAGGGGCTCGCAATGGTCCCCACCGGTCGCCTGAATATCCCTACTTCTACCAATGATTTGACCGGACGAATCCACCAGCCGCACATCCAAATCGGTGGTTCCGCAGGTCAGAAACTGATTCCAAGTGAGGTAAATCCCGCGAACCGATCCGGCGGAAAGTTCAACCCAAAGACCGTTATGTCCATCGAGGTCGAGCCGACCATCTCCATCCGCGTCGACCGCCGCTCCCGCCCAATGGCCACGGGCGTAGTTTCCGACCGACGCGACCATCAACACATCTGCAGCTTCGAGGCGATCCATCAGCGCATTCAGCGATCCGGAGCCATCGTAAAACGAAGTATTAAAAAAAGACAGGGACATGCTGATCACGTCCACATCCTCCCGAATGGCCCAATCCACCGCATTTTCGAGTGCCGTCTCCCCATTGACACGCACCAGGTGGAGCTCGGCGTCGGGTGCAATGTCGTGAACCACCTGCGCGCACCCATAGCCATGGACGCCCATTTCAAACGAGAACTCTGGCCGAAACGTGTCGATGGGCAGAGCGCACAAGGGATCAGAATAACAATCGTGCGTCTGAACGTCGCCAAGGACCTCGGGATCCAGCTCCGCGCCAAACCACTCCAAATCGAACACGGCGACTTTCACGCCCGCGCCAAGGACGCCGTCCTGATGCCACTCGTCGGCATTGAGTACTTCGATCGCTTCTTCCGCCGGCCAATGGTCGGGATGAGGTACCGACTCATAGCGCCACGGCCTCCCTTCGGGCGGGGCCAACAACACCGAACCCGTCGCAGATCGCGCTTGAGCGCCGGGAATGTTCGGATCGTCCACCCGAATGAGCTCAAATGGATGTACCGCCAACATTCCCGCAAACAACGGAATCAAGACTCCACTCTCGCCCAGTCTGGTCCGTCGAGTGCGGCAAACCGTCCGGGACGAGCCTCCGTTTTAGGGACGCGAACGCTGGCTTTCCAAGAACGACCGCTTTCGTGCGCGTCCACTTCCACGACAAAATCCCCTTCACTCACCTTTCGTTCGTGATCCAAGGCCACAACCGTCCAGGGGCCTACCCGAGCACCGCGGTGGGACACGATGGGCAGCGCGATGGGATCGGCATTATGCGGTTGAAACCAGATCTTTTCTTCCACGCTTGAAACTGTGCGCCCCTCGCCCAAACACACCCGGAATCGATAAGCCGGGGCCCCGTCCAACTGCCCAACAATGCACGCAGAACCTACTTCCAACGGCAGTTCCCGCCAGCGAATACGCTCGCGCACCAACCAGCCCGTCACCAACGTAGCCACCACGGCCACCGCAAAAACCGCGATCCCCGCCCATCCTCCGATCCACACCCCAGCTACCCACGGTGCACCGATCGCGAGCGATGACCCCACCACAAACCAGCTGGTAGGAAGCTGCTTTATCCGCCGCAGCGCCAGCAGATCCACTTCCGGTTCTCCCCATGAATTATTGTACGTCCACCAATCGTATACGGTTGCGCATCCGTAGGCCTGCGGATGAGGAAGTTGGAGCGACAATGGGTCTGTGGGACACGCTGAAAACGCACGCTGGTGCGCAGTTTTTGGACGACATTCAGTGGTTGGACGACACCAACAACACCATTGTTTACCGATTCCCGGTGTTCAATCAAGCGATCACTGACAAGAGCAAGTTGATCGTGCGCGAAGGCCAGGCGGTGGTATTCATCTCCGAAGGCCAACTTTCGGACGTGTTTGGTCCTGGCACCTACACGCTGGACACGCAAAATGCGCCAATTTCGGCATTCTTCAAAAGCATCGCCTACGGACTAAACTACCCCTACAAAGGCGACATCTACTTCATCTCCACCCGCCAATTCACCGACAACAAGTGGGGCACCAGCAACCCGATCATGATGCGGGACGCGGAATTCGGACCCGTGCGCATTCGCGCGTTTGGTACTTTCACCTACCGCATCACCGATCCCGCAAGTTTCATTCGGCAGATCGTTGGCACGGACGGTCTGTTCACCACGGATGAAATCAACGGCCAGCTGAAACGCAAGCTCGTTAGCACTCTTGCGGACTCCATCGGTCAAGCCAAGATCCCCGTTCTCGATCTCGCCTCCAACTACATGAGCCTTGGAGATCAGCTCAGAGACCGATTGAACCCTCTCTTTAAGGAGTCCTACGGCGTCACCCTCACCGACTTCACCATCGAGAACATCAGCCTTCCCGAAGAGGTCGAGAAAGCGCCCGACCAACGCACCAAGATGGGCGTGCTCGGAAATCTCGACGCTTACGCAAAACTCAATGCCGCCGAAGCGATTCAAACCGCCGCCGCAAACCCTGGTTTGGGAGGCACAGGGGTAGGAATGGGCGTCGGGATGGGACTCGGCCAGATGGTCGGGCAGACGCTCGCCGGTGGTCAGGGTGGAGGCCAATTTAATCCTCACGCGGGCATGCAGGGACCGCCCTCACCAGCGCCACCGCCGCTTCCCGGGGCCGCCAAGTACCACTATTCGGGCCCCTCCGGACAAGCCGAGCTTTCCCCGGCAGAAATCGCGCAACGCATCGGTCAGGCGCGCGACGCTGACCACTTGGTCTGGCAGGCGGGCTGGGCCGCATGGAAACCGTGGAAGGAAGTACCCGAATTGTCGGCGCTTCTCCCGCCGCCCCCAGCACCAGTTGCGACGAAATTCCACTACGCCGGACCGGGCGGCGACGGCGAAAAAACGGCAACGGAAATTGCTTCGTTCGCAAAGAGCTTGCCGGGCGACCATTTCGTTTGGAAGGCCGGTTGGGATGCGTGGAAGCCTGCGAAGGAGGTGCCGGAAATCGTCGCGCTGATCGGGCCGGTGCCGCCCCCGCTTCCACCACGTTAGCCGGCATATCTTTGTGAAACTTAGGGGATCGGCGTTCGGTTGCCAGCGTTCGAACGACGGGTCAAGGATCCAGAGGCGCCTCTGGAAGCCTCCCGCCCGCGGGAAGGGTTGAACCCACCAATCCAAATTCCACATTCTACCTTCTTTCAGCCTGAGGTGCGGGCATCGGGCGCTATGAAAGGGGGTCCCATGTCCGAATTTCAGCTTCCCGCTCGCCCGAGTGCCGAGCATCTAAGGAAGCAAGCCAAAGATCGTGTGCATGCCGCACGGAGCCAAGGGGCGGCTCTGCCGTTGCATGAAGCCCAATGGGCGCTAGCGCGAGAGTATGGGTTCGCCAGTTGGAACCGGCTGATGTCTCACGTGCAGGGGGATGCTCCGTCCAACAACCTGAAACGGGCGGTTGAGGCGATTCAGCGTGGCGAAATTGTGATCTTGTTCGACGACGAAGGTCGAGAGAACGAGGGCGATTTCGTACTCGCCGCACAGTATGCCACTCCCGAAGCTATTAATTTCATGGTTCGCTACGGCCGAGGCACGCTCTGCCTGGCAATGGATGCAGAAACCATCGCACGGTTGGGACTCCAGTTGATGAAAGAGCGAACGGACTTGAATGAACCCTCGTTTTGCCTGTCGATCGACGCGGCAACGGGGATCACCACGGGCGTCTCGGCAACCGACCGAGCTCGCACCATACAGGCGGCCATCGCCGATCGCTCGGGGCCGCACTCCATTCGGACCCCGGGCCACATCTTCCCGCTGCGCGCTGAACCCGGCGGTCCAGCGGTCAGAGCGGGACACACCGAGGGATCGGTGGAGCTAATGAAGCGGGCGGGGCTCAAACCCGGCGCGGTGATCATCGAAATCCTCAATGAGGATGGTTCAATGGCACGTTTAGCTGACCTGTCAACCGTCGCGAAAGCACACGGCTTGCCGCTGGTGCGAATGTCCGACCTCATGTAGTCGTGGCCTGCGGCGTTAATTCGTAAAGTACTTTACGAATTAACGCTCCGCGCCGCTTCCACTGCAAACAACAGCGCTTCCGGCGTACAGGGGATCGCTAGCTTAGGCACGGTCTTTTCCGTCCCAAACCCGGCGACCGCATCCCTGAGCGCCATCACCACGCCGATCGCGAGGACCAACGGGGGTTCTCCGACGGCCTTGCTTCCGTGGATCGACCCCTCCTGAGCCGCGTCGGTCAACAGCGCCACGCGGAAATCTTTGGGTACGTCGCCGATCGCAGGGATCTTGTAGGTGGATGGCCCACGAGTGATCAAGCGGCCCTTCTCATCAAAACGGACGTCCTCATTGGTTAACCAGCCCATCCCTTGCACAAAGGCACCCTCGACCTGTCCGCGATCGATCGCCGGATTCAAGGAATCTCCGACATCATGGAGGATGTCCACCCGGCGCACGCGGTGCTCGCCGGTCAGGCCGCAGACTTCCACCTCCACAACGGCCGCACCATACGCATAGTAAAAGAACGGGGTTCCCTCGCCTTTATCGCGGTCATAGGCGATCCCTGGCGTTCGGTAAAAACCCGTGGCCGACAGGGACACCCGTTGAATCCAGGCGGTTCGAGCGACATCTCCGAATGAAACACTGCCCGACGACGAACGGGCTTCTCCTCCGATAAAAGACACCTCCGGAGGTCGGCAGCCGAGCATTCCCGCGGCAACCTCTTTCAGGCGTTCCACCAATACATTGCACGCCTCGCGCACC
>SYKL01000477.1 GCA_005797785.1 Pseudomonadota bacterium
GTGGGCGCCGGCGTGCTGGGTTTTGCCCACACGATCCCTCAAGTCAACATTTATACGCATGGCACCTTGGTTACCGCCATGCACGGCCACTTGGCTTTCTGGGGTGCGTACGCCATGCTCATCTTCGGCATGATCAGCTATGCACTCCCTGAAATCACAGGTCGAAAGCGGTATGAAGGTTGGATTCCAGAAGCGGCCTTCTGGGCCTCCAATGTGGGGATGGTGTGCATGACCTGCGCCTTCGCAGTGGCGGGGGTCACCCAGGTGTACCTAGAACGTCGAATGGGGATGGACTTTCTTCAGGTTCAAGATGCGGTGGCGGTGCACTTTGCAGCACTCGCCCTCGCGGCCTGCCTGTTTACCGTGGGGATCATTCTGTTCATTGTGCAGTTCGCCCGCCATGGGCATCCCTTTTCGTTGCCGGTCGCGCCCGTCTCTCCGGTGGTCCAACCCGTTACCGCGGGGCAATGACCATGCAGCCTATCCCTCGTGAATCAGCGAACGATACGGATATTCCATGGTATTGCCCGGTGGGGCACGAGTTGGAGGTGATCGAACACGCCTGGAAAAATCAATTGCCGTTGCTCATCAAAGGGCCCACCGGATGCGGTAAATCCCGCTTGGTGGCCCATGCAGCGGCCCGGTGGGGGCGTGACCTCGTATCGGTGGTCTGCCATGACGACACCTCCACCGGGGATTTGTTGGGAAGATGGCTGGTTCGGGGGGGGGACACCGTTTGGCAAGACGGCCCCGTTACCCGGGCCGTTCGCAGGGGTTCGGTGCTCTACGTCGACGAAATTGCGGAGGCGCGGCCCGACGTGATTGTGTCGTTGCATCCTCTGACCGATCACCGGCGGGAGCTGTACCTCGATCGCACCGACGAAGTGGTCAGAGCGCCCCCGGGGTTTCAGCTTGTCGTTTCTTACAATCCCGGGTACCAACGGGGTTTGAAGGAGCTTCGCCCTTCGACAAGGCAGCGGTTTGTCACGCTGGTGTTGACCTGGCCGCCTCCGAACGTGGAGGTGGAGGTCCTGATCGGGGAAACGGGCGTCGATAAGGGGATTGCGAAAAAGCTGGTGAGCCTAGGGGCCAAGCTTCGCGAGGCGGATGCGCTCGGACTGATTGAGGCGCCCTCCACCCGGTTGTTGGTGGATGCCGCCTGTCTGATCCGTACCGGCATGCACCCAAGATTGGCGTGTCAAGTGGGGATTTTGCAGGCGCTCACCGATGAACCGGACGTGGCGGCCGCGATGCAAGACATCGTGAACCTCGTGTTCTGATGGGCACCCTCGAAACCTGGCTGGACTGGGAACTCGGCCTGTGGACGGCGGTCCGGAAGCTCTGGGGCGCCACGGATCGGCCTCCGGTCCCGCCGGGGGCGGTGTCGTTCACGTCGTTGGATGGCCGTCTGTGCGCCTTTGCCGCGTTTATCGCAGGGGGGCCCATCGCCTTATCGGGCTCCGCCCATGCCGGTGGGATCCGCGTCGATGGCGTGTTGCTTCCCGAATACCTGGCGGTTTCCGACGATGAACAACTCAATGTTCGCGCTTGGATCGTGCGGACGGCGATCGATGCCACGACCTGGAAGCGGCTGCACCATCGGCGCGACGGATGGGATGAGGGAAATTCGCTGTCGGAAGCCCAACAATCGTTTCAGGCGCTGACGGAACACTTCCCCCAATTCCTTTCGCATTGGGAACAGGTTTGCGCTGGCGCGCCTGCGTTGCAACCGCCGTTTTTTGGTCGATTGCTTCGTTTTGAGTCGACGAATGCCGGAGTCGTTTCGCCTCAACCGGATCCAGCCGCGATTCAAACGGAAGCCAAGGCTCCGGCCCCCGAAGACGTCCATGTCCTTTCGGTCGACGAAGAGAATGTGAAAGAAGTCCCGATCCATGTGTTTGAAAAAGTAGAAACGGTGGAGGCTTTTTCGGGTTCGTTGCGGCAATTGGACGGTGAGGATGACCTTGATGACCACTTGGAGGGCCTAAGGGAAATCGACCTCTCGTCGCTGATTCGTGGAGGGCCTGCCGTACACAGTATGTTGCGTGCAGACATAGCGTTAGAAGCTAACATTCCCGATGTGGAGACCGTGGATTCGGACGAAAAGTACCTCACGTTTCCCGAATGGGATCGCACCCGTTACCGCCCGGACTGGTGCCGGGTCTACCCCACGCGTTTTGACGCTCGAGACCCTCAATGGTCCGCGGAAAGCCGGCTTCGGCTTCACCGGGTCATTCTGCCCCTTCGGCAACAACTGGAGCGCCTGTCGTTGCGGCGAACCTCGGTGCCGCGTCGGCTGGAGGGCGATCAATTGGATGTTGACGCTTGGGTGTCGGGTTTTGGCGACCGTCTTGCAGGCAAAAACCCGGATCCTCGGTTGTTCATTGGGCGGCTTCCGCGTGAGCCCGATGTGGCTTGGTTGGCGCTTTTCGACCTCAGCCTCTCTACGGACTCCTATGTCGATGGAGTCCGGGTCTTGGATGTGGCCCGCGATCTGGTGTTTGCCTTGGGTGAAGCGCTCGACCAGTGTGGTCATGTGCTCGAGATCTTTGGTTTTGCGAGCAAAACGCGGAACTGTATCCGAAGTTACGCGATTCGAACGCGCGACGAGCCGTGGTCGGTCGGGGCTGCCCGATTAGGGGCCGCAAGACCGGTGGGCTATACCCGCATTGGACCGGCCCTTCGGCACGCGACCGCCCACATCCTTCAGGCACCCAAGCGGCAGAGGGTGATTTTTTTGGTGAGCGACTGCAAACCCACCGACTATGACCGGTATGAAGGGAGCTATGGGTTGGCGGACGTACAGCGAGCGATTCAAGAGGCGCGCGCGAAAGGGGTTCATGTGCATGCCCTGACCGTGGACAGCGCGGCTCGAACGCACGTCGCTTCGATGTTAGGAAGTGGATCCTGGGGAATGGTTTCCAAGGCGGACCACCTGCTGAAAGCCATGAATCCGTTACTTTCCGCGCTTCGCTGAGGGTGCAATTGGCATGATCCCAAAACTTCATCCGGGGTTCCTGCCGCTCACGGTCGAATACGCCCTTCGGGCCATGGTCTGCTTGGCGGCCGCACCGAAGGGAGAGTGGGTTACGCGGGATTCGGTCATGCAAAACGCATTTCTCCCGGAGGCGTACGCCTCCAAGATCCTGCGATGGTTGGTGGAGGGGGGACTGATCGAGGCCAAAAAGGGCTGGTATGGAGGCTTTCGGCTCGCGAAAACCCCCGAGTCGATCTTGTTTCTGGACATCCTGCGCGTGTTTGAAGACGCGGACCACCTCAAACATTGCGCGTTTGGCTACCCGGTATGCGACGATGAACGCCCTTGTCCTCTCCACGACGCTCGTAAGAACTTGCTCGCTCACATCCGGCAATGGGCGGCGACGTACACTCTCGCGGACGTTGGCCACGAGGGCTTCCGGTCGGTGGAGGGGCGAACGCCGCCGGACCCTTGAGGAACCCGCTCTCATCCCATTTTAATGTTCCCGTAGAACACTCCTTAACCCACCGGCGAAGGTTGGACACATGGCGGAGGACGTCATGAAAACGGCAGCTAAGGTAGCACTCGCCATCGTTGGCCTTGTGGTGGGGTTACAGCTCGTTCCGTACGGCCGAAACCACAGCAATCCGCCGGTTCGCCAGGAGCCGCAGTGGGACAGCCCCGAGACTCGAAAACTCGCGGAGCGGGCGTGTTTTGATTGCCATAGCAATGAGGTAAAATGGCCGTGGTACAGCCATGTCGCGCCGGTCTCGTGGTTGGTGCAGCACGATGTCGACGAGGGCCGCGAATACCTTAACTTTTCCGAATTCGATCGCCCCCAAAAGGAGGCAAAAAAGGCCGCTGAGGAGCTCGAGGAAGGGGAAATGCCTCCCGGTATCTACACGCCGATGCATCCGGAAGCGGTGCTGACTCCGGAGGAAAAGGCACAGTTGATCCGTTCGTTCGAAGCGATGTTTGGAACTGAAGCCGAATGAAAGTCCTCGTCGTCGAAGACGAGCGAAAGATCGCCGGGTTTCTGCAGCGAGGCCTGGGCGACGAGGGGCACCAAGTCGAGATCGCCGGGGAACTCTCGCTCGCTCGCGCTGCATTGACGGATCACGGTTTCGATTTAATTCTCGTCGATCGGATGCTTCCCGACGGGGATGGACTGGACCTGATCCGGCAGTTGCGGCGTGCGGGGGATTCGACTCCGGCGATCTGTCTGACCGCCCGGGATCGCATCGAAGAAAAGGTCACCGGCCTCCAGGGAGGAGCGGATGATTACCTGGTTAAACCATTCTCTTTCGAAGAGTTGCTCGCTCGGATTGAGGCGGTGCTGCGGCGTTCGCGGACGGAGCCGGAGCTGAAAGTCGGCGATCTCCGCATCGATGTTCCCGCACGGCGGGTGTTCCGTGGGGCGGTCGAAATTCGTTTAACTGCGCGAGAGTTTGACCTCCTGCGGTTCCTGGTGGAACGCAAAGGCCAAGTGATCAGTCGCACCCGCCTGTTGGAAGCGGTGTGGGATACCTCCCATGATCCGGGCACGAACAGCGTCGACGTCTACATCAGTTACCTCCGGTCGAAAATCGACAAGGGATTTGATCCTCCGTTGGTGCATACGCTTCGGGGGGTTGGGTATGTGGTCGAGGATAAGAAGCGGTGAAAACGTCAGTAGAACGTACCATTGTGGTGCGGGGTACGTTCATTTTGGTGGCCAGCCTGGCGGTGATCGGCCTGGGCACGGGAACTTCACTTGTGGTGTCGGCTCGTCGATCGTTGGACGATGTGCTGACCGCCGCCGCACATGCCCAAGCGCACCCGGAAACGCCAAAGTGGGAGGTCGAGCACAGCGAAACCCGCGTTGAAACGTGGATCGCCCGCCGTCAGGATGCGCGGGTGCCGGATGCGGCCTTGGAACAGGTGTTAAGGGGCGAACGACCCCTGTTTCTCGACGTCGACGATCGGCGCATGGTGTTGCTTCCCGCAGAGCAGGAGATCGGGGATCGGGAAGCGCACATTGTGGTGGTGGCCGCGGCGCCCGCGGTGCGTCCGCTTCGCGTGTTGACTCCGTTCCTGCTCGCCTATGCAGGTTTTTCGACGGTGGTGGCGCTGACCGCATGGCAGATTTTGGCCCGGTCGGTGCGAAGGGCGTTCGTCCCTCTCGATCGCGCCCGCCACGAGGCGGAGGTTGTGCTCACACTGGGCCAAGGAAGCCGACTTACGGAGGATGCTCCGTTGGAGGTGCACCGGCTGTTGGTGTCGTTCAATGCGCTGCTGGATCGGCTCGATCAGGCATGGTCGGTGCAATCTCGGTTTACCTCGGAGGCGGCGCACGAATTGCGCACGCCGGTGGCGACGTTGATCGGCGAGTTGGATGTGGCGTTGCGACGGGAGCGCGATGCGGAGAGTTACCGTTCGACCCTGATCAGTGCTCGCGAGGAAGCGGGGCGCCTGCACCGGATCATCGAGGCACTGAGCGCGTTGTCTCGGCTGGATGCCGGAGAGGCTGAGGGCCTTCGGCAGATCACGCGCGCGAGCGAAATCGCGGAGCGGGCATTGCAGGCGGAACAAGCGGAGATCGTGGCCCGGGGGGGAACCGTCGAGCTGATCGTAGGGTCGGACACCGAATTGGTCGCGAATGTTCCCCTGTTGGAGTTGGCCCTCCAAAACCTCCTTAGAAACGCCGGTAGGCATGCACCGGGCGCTCGGGTTGAGGTGCGGCTGGCCGTGGACGGTCCGGACGTGGTTTGGGAGGTTCACGACGCGGGAAGTGGCGTTCCCAAGGACGAACAGGAAGCCGTGTTTACGCGATTCGTGAGGGGCAGTCGCGCGCGGGTGCAGGACGCCCACGGCCTGGGGTTGGGCCTGGCGTTCGCTCGGGAGGTTGCTCGGCGACACGGCGGGGATTGTACGCTGGAATCCTCGCCCTTGGGTGGAACGCTGGCACGGCTTCGAGTCTGTGTAAGCTCTAATGTGGATCCTAAGAAGCCCTAATCCGGGGGAGTGAGATTGTTTCCACAGAGGCCGCAAACCTAGCCTCTGCAAAGGAGCCAACTCATGGATCGCAACGTTGCTTTGGCCTATGGAATCGCGAGTCTCGGTGTCGCCCTCGCCGGCGTCGCTTTTTTTGCGACCCAGCGCGAAGACTACGAACAAAAGCCGAATCCCGTCGTGGTGTATGTGGATTCCCAGGGGCGGCCACTGCGTCCGCAAGACGACGCGGCCTTATTGGCCTCGGCCGAGGTCGAGAGTGTGGCCTATTCTGAGGAGGAGGAAGAGGAAGGCGAACGGGGTGAACACGAACGGGGTGAACACGAACGGGGTGAACACGAACGGGGTGAACACGAACGGGGTGAACACGAACGGGGTGAACACGAACGGGGTGAACACGAACGGGGTGAAC
>SYKL01000478.1 GCA_005797785.1 Pseudomonadota bacterium
ATCCCATTGATGGAGGCGATCCGCCCATTCGCGGCGGGACGTTGCCGTGGGGGCCCAAAGCGAGGGTGCGGACCAGGAAGTGCGCGGATTGGGCAGATCTTCAGGGGCCACGCGAAACAATGGCCAGGACTGGGCCGCTTGGGCATGCGTTAACGCTTGTTGAAACGCTGCTCTCAGCCCGGAAATGGAAAGATCGGGGGTGGCAGCATACCCGAGCACCCCGCCGACGAGCACGGTGATCATGGCGCCCAAATCGTCGGAAATCGTAGGTGGATTCCTCACTCCGCTGCGGATCGCGTGGGTCTCGGACAGCTCGTGCAATGCCCGCACCGACCACCATTGGCACGGTAAAGCCGCTTGGGCAGCGCGCTCTCGAAGCACGTCCAGGGGTGATGAGGAAGGAAGAGCGGCGATCGCGGACATCGGGCCTCCGGGTTTCCTGGGTAGCGCGGCGCCATGCCGCGTGCGATCGTCAACCGGTTGACGATTTCCATTTGGCGAGAAGTTCGCGCTCTCTTTCTCGCGAAAGTCCGGCTGCCCATTCCACCTTTGTCCGTTGGCGGTGCCAATCCAAGGTGTCGCGGACGGTGATTTCCAGGGGTCGTAGCACGAGGCCGGCGGCGATGGCCACCGAAGCGTCCACGTGGCCGAATCCCTCCATCCCCGGCTCGGACCACAGCGGCAGTTCGACCCACCGGCCCACTCCCTGCTCGGCGAGGAATTGGTCGGAAACCCACGTAAAGGTAGTGTTTGAGCCTGAAACCCTTCGGCATCGGTGAAAGAGCTCTTCCAGCGTGGATGTCTGACCAACGGCGTTCCATGTCCCCTTTGCCCGACACTCCAATTGGCATAGAACGAACGCGGCAAGATCGCGGGCATCGATCCCTTGGAATCCCCAATGGGGGTCAACCGGCGCGAGCACCTCGCCCCCCTCGGAGATTCGAACCGGCCAATACGTGAACCGATCGGTGTGATCCCGCGGTCCGATGATCAATCCAGGTCGGACAATGCCCGCGCGATCGCCGAAGATGGAGCGTACGGCGTTCTCGCAGGCGACCTTCATTCCGCCGTAGTCGCCGTCCTCCCGCGATAGCGCGGGGTCGGCGGGCAGCAATGGATCCGACTCGCAAATTCCTTTTTTGGAGAAATCGGCATACACCGAGATCGTGGACACGAACAAGTAATAGTCAACTTTGTTTACTAAATACGCGGCGGACGCGGTCACCTCGGCTTCGGTATACCCTGAGGTGTCCAATACGGCGTCGAAGCGTCGGTTGCCAAGAATGGACAGCCCTTGCGAGCGATCCGCCACCCACTGCTCGGCTTCGGGAAACAGGTGGGCACCGCTGATCCCGCGGTTGACCAGGGTCAGGTCATGGCCGGCGGCGATCGCTTGCTCAACGAACGATCGGCCAAAGAAGCGGGTTCCCCCGAGCACCAGGATCTTCATTTCACCAGTCCTCGCATCACGGTGTTCGGAATGAAGGAGTCATCCCATTCTTCCGGCTGTTCCCCCACCCGAACCACGACCACTCCCGCAGAGGGGAGGACATAGGTCTTTTGTTCTCCATAGCCAGACAGGAACACCATTTTCGGGTCGAGGTACGCTTCGGACGTGGCTTTTCGAACCCCGCCGCCTTCCTGCGGCGTGAGCCAGAGCTGCCAACCGTACTCGGGGTTGTTGAGGGAGGGTTGCGACATTTGCGCGATCCATTCGGATGGAACGACCTGGGTGATCCCTACGCGACCTTCGTCGAGGATCAATTGCCCGACCCGCGCCCAATCCTGGGGCACGGCGAACATGCAGCAGAATACGCGCGGCATACCTTTTTTCCGGTCGAGCCACATCTCCGCGTTGCCGGCGCCAAGCGGCTTCCATAGCCGTTCGGAAGTCAATGATTCATAGCTTTTACCATACACTTTCTCCAGAACCATGCCGAGAAGGATCGAGTTGCCGTTGTTGTAGTCGAAGGTGGTTCCTGGTGGCACTTCGACGGGAATGCTCAACACACGGCGTTCGATGTGGGTACCGAGCATGTAGGTGACGAGGTCGGTTCCGAGCTTGAGCTCCTCTCGATTGCGGAGCCCCGAGGTCATTTCAAGCAGGTGGCGGATCGTGATCCTTTCGCGGCCGCCGCGTCGAAATTCAGGAAGGTAGGTCGATACCGAATCTTCGACGCTGGTGATCTTTCCGTCGGCAACGGCGATCCCCACCAGCAGCGCCAACACCGTTTTGGCCATGGACATCGAATTGGTGCTCTTAGAAGCGTCGAATCCGGGGGCGTACCACTCGTGAACAATGGCGCCGTCCTCCATCACCACCAGGCCCGCTGTGTTTCGGGCTGCAGCATAGGCTTCGATCTCGGCGATGGCGGCGGAAGTGAGTCGAACCGGCGCGTGTTTCGGCATGGTTTCCGGAGCGCCCGCCACGGGAGCCATCGGTTTGTACCATTCCACCGACGTAACGTCTCGGCTCCGCGGATAGGTCTGCGCGCGATGGAGCAAGGTGCAACCGACAAAACCGAGTGCGAGCCATCCCCAACGCATGTGCACTCCGGGTCCGTTTTACATCGATTAACACGTGCATCGCCCCCGGGATGTGATCGTGCGCGAGGAGGTAGGCGCAATGGAAGTTTTCGGACGCGGTGTTGGATTGGTTTTGGCGTGCGGGTTGGGGTTGGCGCCCGATGTCGCTGCCGCCGCTGAGGGCCCACAACGCCCGTGGTTTTTTCAGGGAGGACCGAGGATGTTGTTCGGAGCGCAGTGGCTTGACGAGGAACCGATCTTGGCGGCCGACTTTGGTGGAAAGGTGGTGTTTGGGCGACACTTCGGCGGCGGGATGACGGGGCCGGGACTGGCGGTCGAAGCGCAGAGTGGCGTCGACACCTGGCTCGGCGTCGGTCTTCACTACCGCTACGACGTGCCACTGAGAACCGATCAAAGAAGTGGGTTCTACGTGGCTCCCGTGTTCGGGGCGGCGGTGGGGGTGGGTGGGCTCGACTACTTCAGCATTGGGATGGCGTGTTCCATCGTAGATAGCTTGTTCGGCGTGCGCGATTCCGCCTGTATGGAGGGCATTTCACCGTGGCATGCTCGGGTATTCGCGGGGCCGGAGTTCGTCTGGACGCGGGATCGGTTTCGCTTGTCGCTCCGCACGCCGATCGAGGGGAAGTTGGGCAGCATCTCTACCGAGATTCTCGCCGGTGGAGAAGTCGGCTTTGGAATGTCGTTCTGATCGGGCGTTAAGGGGAGGGGGGATCCGCAAGGTTCGGATTTGCGGCTTCCTCTGGTGCAGTGACCTTCAGTCCGATGATCCCGGTGATCACCAACCCCAAGAACAGCACCCGGATGGCTGATAACGGCTCTCCATAAAATGCCGCTCCCAACAAGGCAACGCCGCTGGCACCGATCCCCACCCACACGGCGTAGGCCGTGCCGAGCGGCAGATCGCGGGATGCCACCGCCAACATGCCCATACTTCCGACAATGCCGATCAGCACCAACAAGCTAGGCAAGGGTCGGGAGAAGCCATCCGTGTACCGCAGTCCGGTCGCCCATGCGACTTCCAAAAGTCCGGCTACCACTATGAGAATCCAGGCCATAGCTCACCCGCTGCGTCGTCTTGTCGTGACCGGGTACGGCGCGTCTCGTCCGGGTGGAGGGATCTCCGGCCGCCTGCTTACCTGATCCGGAGGGGCGCCGCCATTTGTATTGGGGACAGGGCCGAAGAGTGGCGTCGAAGGCGCGGTAATGTACTGTAACCGGATTGTGATGGCGAATTTGCGACCCTTTGGGTACTTACAGGCGTCACCGAGGTATCCGATGAGTAAAGCCGCCGCTTCAATGTTTGTTTTCGCAAGCATGTGCCAACCGCAAGAGTCCGACCCGGTGGATTTGGAGCCTTTGGAGGACGTGTTGGCGGAGCCCGATTCGGAGGCCTTTTGGGCGGAGCGTTGCACGAACGATCCCGGCGATCTCAGGGTGGAATTTGTCCGCACCTTCGATGTGGAGCCGGACGAGCTGTTTCCGTACCTGACCCACCCGGACAAGATTTCTTGGCTTGGCCCCTTCCATCTCACCCAGGAGGGGGATGTGGAGGGCGAGCCGTACGGGGCGGGTTCGATCCGGGTGGTGGGTGCCGATGGCGCGCCCATCGTTGAAGAAGAGGTTACCGACTATCATTTCGGAGAGGAGTTGACCTATCGGGTTAATAAGTCCTCCTCCTATGAAGATCATTGCGGGATCATGCGGACGTTTGCGGTGGACGGCGCCACCGTGCTGCAGTGGAACCTCCGGTTCAACGCCAAGAGTGGAAATGTCCCCTCCGTGTTGCGCAGCTACACCGAGGATTATTTGGGCGGTCGGCTCGACATTCTGGAGAACCGCGTGGAGGACTAGGATGGGCTGCCAGTGGCGCGCCCCAGGGAACGTGGAGGTCCGAATTACCACTGGTAACTAGCGCGGAGGAGAAAACCGCCGCGGAACCCCGCGAGTATCGTTCTGCTTCACCCGACCAAAGTACTGCAGTTGTTCACGAAGCGACCGCCGGTGTATCGTTACCACTGGTAACGGAGGGAAGATGCGTTGTCGGCTGCTCGCGGTGGGATGGATGGTGGGGTGTGCACGAGGCGTTGCTCAGGGCCCCGATACCGACACCGACTCCGCGGACACCTCGGATTCGTCCCTGGAGACCGGCGACAGCGGCGACAGCGGCGACACCGGCGACGAATGCCTCGGCACTCTCCAGGTCACGGTCAGCGTCGATCCTGAAGTCAGCTGCTTGGTGGGCGGAGATTGCGTGGGCGACCTTCATGTGGGGGTGTACGCCTCCGATCCATTCCCGGATCCGGGCATTCCAAGCGTTGCAGGGGGCCATGTGTCGGCGGACCTGTCCGGCGGCGGTGTGGTTGAGCTCACGATTGTCCAGGTACCTTGTGGCCTCCGTTACCTAAGCTCCATGCTCGACGACAATGCGACCGCCAATCCCGACCAGCCATCGCCCGATACCGGCGACCTGGTCACCACTTCGGCGACGACGGTGGAAGTGACCGACCAGGGCGTCATTCCCGTAACCGTTGTCCTGGACCTTCGCGCGGTCGATTAGGACCAGGTCGCGAACGCGATCCAGCGTCAGGTTCCGGAGCTACTGGGGCGTCCAAATCCCGTGGAAGGTCCAGTGCACTGCCTGGGGGTACCAGACTTTTGCCAGAGGACCGCGATCCAAACGCTGCGCATCGAGGACGGCGACGTAACTCTGATGTTGGGTCTCATCGTAAACGGTGGACAGAAGCCAACCCTCATCCGGATGAGTGGCTTGTGGGTTCGCCGCAAACAAGGCCTCGGTCACCCATTGGCGGTCACCGAGGGTGATCGCCTGTTCGGAACCGTCGTTGGGATCGACTCGCATGATGGTGTCAAAAAAACCATTTCGAGCGACAGTTTCGCTTGAGTGGGAGACCATGTAGATCGGTCCCGTGGTATTTCCGGCGTTGGAGGGAGCGACTTGGGGGAACTCGACCGAGGCTTCGCAGAGCGGCTGCGTTTCGAACGTCTTCCGCTTCCAGTCCACCGTGGCGCGATGCAGCAGCCCGGGCTGCACTGCTGCCGACACCATTCCCTGCCGGCCGGTGCGCACGAAATCGAGGCCGCTGGCGTCGGGGAATCGAACGTAGTCGATGGCGAGCTTAGTACCGCCCATTTCGAAGGCGTTGGCGAAGTGCCACACCATGAAGGGGTCGATGGAAAACCGCGCGCACTCGGAGGGCCGATCGATCGGGACAACGATGACCTCAACGCCCAGCGAAGGCGTCCAATGCAAGTTATGGTGAATAGCGCCGATCCCGAGAACCATGCGCGCCAGGTCGATTTTCAAGGGCAGGGTGAAGAATACGAGATGGTGATCGGTGGCGATGAAGTCGTGCATGGCGCGGGGGGCGTCGAGTGGCACCGAGATCAAGCGCCGGGCGTCTCCCCCATCGGGAAACGCGAAGACGTCCAACTGGCTGACGATTCCGTATCGAATGCCGAAATTGTATGTGGTGTGCCGGGACGCGACCCGGGCGGGATGGGCGGAAAATGCACCTGGGATCACGCCGTTGAGGTTGGTCTCTCCAAGCGTCTCCAGAGTGTTGGGATCGAGTTCCGTCGGGGGCCCGCCCTCACACATCGCAAACAGACGCCCGTTCCACCGCATGACCGAGGTGTTTGCAGCATTTTTGATGCGTGCGCCGAGGCGATCCACCCAGCGATCCGCGGGCCGCTCGAATGCCGAAAACCGCGCGCGTCCGGCTTTTCGCTCGGTTTTCATGTCTGGGCCGTCCACCGGGCGCACTTGGCCGATGGCCTGCCCGTGGGAAAACTGCGCGCGAACCACCACCCCGTCGCCGTCGAAGATGTTCGTGCGGGTCCCCCCTGGAAGATCGAAAACCCCGGGCCCGTTGCGAAGCAGCGTGCCCTGCAGGCCTGGCGGAAGTCGGCCCTCGATGGAGAGGCGCGTGGGCTCAAGCACCTTGGGCTGATCGAAATGGCGCGACCAATGTGTACGTTGTTGCTGTGTCGAACGGATGGGTGGAGCAGAAATGGCGGGAAGAGCAGACATCGAGCCTCCAGTTACCGGTGGTAATTACCACTGGTAATCTGAGTCGGCAACGAAAATGTGAGTGGATGGCGCGGGAACGGCGTTACCGCCGAAGCATGGATGCGACGATCTCGGACAATCCTAGAGGATTCGCCACCTGGGGCGGTATGGCGTTGTCGATCGCTAGGCAGGCGAGCCCATGCGCTGCGGCAAGGGCGGCAGTGGCGACAGACGCGGGCTCCCCGAGGATGACCGTACCTTTTTGCTGCCCTTGGCGGATGGTTTCGCTGAGCACCCCAAAGAGCTGAGTTGCAGCTTCCTTGGTTGCTCGGTGGTTCAGACCGAGCAGGCGGTACATGGACCGGAAGCGGTGGGGGTGAACCACGGCGAACGCGACGTAGGCTCGTCCGGCTGCGGACAGCGCTTCTTCCTCATTTGTCGCCTCAGACACCGCCGCCAGCAGGAGCTGCTCCACCGTCCGAAAGTCGTTGGCGGCGATTTCGGCGAACACCGCATCGAGATTCTCAAAGTGGCGATAGATGGCGACATGGCTTACGCCGACCGCTTGTGCGATCTCCCGCAGCGAGATCTCGGACGCCGGCCGCTGGTCGAGTTGACGTTCGGCCTCGGTGAGCACGGAAGCGGAAAGGTCACCTTGAAAGGGGCGTCCCATTGGATTTACAGCACGAAATTGTTGAGTGCGGTCACGATCACCCCGATGATCGAAATCCCAGCGATCAACCCCGAAGAAATCGGCACGATCGTTCGCTCGGCGAGCGATTCATCCGATTTGCGGACGACTTCGGCGATGACCGAACCGACGAACAGGGAGAAGGGGTTGAAGAACGGAAGGATGAAACCGAGGCCGATGCCGGTGGGAGAAGGCAGGTACTTCTTGTATTTAGGCAGCAGTTGCTCCAGAACGGCCAGGACCGTCCCCATCGACAGGCCGATGCCGATCGCCATCCGATTGACCGGGTGCATATTGCCAACCCCGTGTTGAAACAGCTCAGCCACCGCTTTCCACGCTTGAGCGGCGGGAGCCGGGAACGCCGGCGGCAGGGTATCGGTGCCGAGCAGGGTGGTGGCGTCCGGAACCAGGAGATGGAAGCCGATCACGGTCGCGATCGTGCCTGAGAGGATCCCCGCGGCCTGCGCCAGGAATTGGCGCCGAGGGTTCGCGCCGAGGAGGTACCCCGACTTTAGGTCGTTGAGCAGATCGGCGGTGGTGGCGGCGGCGCCGGCGGTGATCCCCGCGGTCATGAGGTTGGCCGTGGAGGACTGCGGAATCAGAACGCCGTAGGTGAGCTGCATCACTTTTCCCATCGCCCCGGTGGGCGTGACGTCGGTTTCGCCGGTGGCTCGCGCTGCGACCAAACACAGGGCGAACGTCATCACCACGGCGAGCGCACCGAAATACGGGGGGACGTGGAAAAAATACCAGGAGAGCAGCACGATGCCGATGGAAGCGGGCCCCGCTCCTGCCAGAAACCAAGACATGGGCACCTCGGTTTTGGCCTCCAAAGCGCTGGTCTCACCGCCGCCACCCAGGGATTGAAACGCACGGACGATCGTACGCCATTGGAACAAGAACGCGACCAGACCGGAGGAGACCATCATCGGTGCGCCCAACCAAAGTCCGGTTTCTTTCCAGGCTCTCCCTGGGGTCGTAATCGCGGTGACGGTCTTTCCGGTCAAATTGACCCATTCGGCGTCCATGGCATAGGGCCCCACGATCCACACCAACGTCACAGCGCCGATCATCATCGAAACGGTGGCGCGAACCCCCGTAAGGGCTCCGGCGGCCATCATGACCGGATTGACCTCCCACATCACATTCCAGTCAGCGGCGGTGGCCGCTACCACCTTGTCTTTGACGGTCTTGAAGCCGCCCACCGGGAGCCAATTGAAAATATGGAGATAACCGCCTTCAAACCAAGAAACGAGGCTGTCCAGCAGCGGCTGTCGCCCGGCTTTCATCGAGCCATCCGCCAGGGGCTCCATGATCCTTAGGCCGGTTTCGGGGTCAAAGGCCGGTTTGAGCTTCAGATCGAGCAGCGCCGGAAATATGCCGCCCACGATCGCGGAGAGCATCAAATATTTGCCTTGTTCCGCGGCTTTTTTGCCTTCGGCGTACAAGCTCTGGAGGGTGGCGGCGGAAGCGAGGCCGGAAGGAAACTTCAGCCGCTCCTGATTGATCATGTTCCGCTTCATCGGAATCGCGAGAGATACGCCGAGAAGCGCAAGGAAGAACGTCCATAACGCGAGAACCCAAATCGGCAGATGCGTCCCTTTCGGATTGGCCTCGGTCACCGACAGCATCAGCAACGCTGGAATCGCCGATACCATCGTAGAACCCGTGGAATACCCGGCCGACGATGCGGTGGATTGCATGCAGTTGTTTTCGAGGATGGTCATCGGCGTGCGCGCCAACCCCACCTTCTGGAACACATTCCAAAGGGTGAAAGAGAGGATGCAAGCGGTGATGGCCACACCCAAATGCCAACCGGTCTTCAATCCGATGTAGAGATTGGTAAAAGCGAGAAAGAACCCCAAGATGGCGCCCATGGATACCGCGCGGATGGTGAGCTGCGGCGAGTCTTCGCCACGGTAGACCTGGGCGTACCAAGTGGCTTCGTCCATTTCCGCGACCTTGTCCGGGGCAATGTCCACCGGTTTGGCAGCGGCGAGTTCTTCGGGGGTCGAGGGCGCTTTTTGAAACATGGGTCCTCTCATGAAGCCTGCAAAGTAGCCTATGGTGTCAACTTGTCGAGCCGTGTTGCCACCGCACCCTCAAACGCTTGGGTTAGTGGCCAGATGACGGAGGTGCTCGTGCGCATGGTCCTGTGGAGTCTGATGGCGTGTACTGGATCGGATTCGGGGGACTCGGAGGTTTCCGAGACGGACATCGACACCGATATCGCAATCGAAAGTCCCTACAGCGAACAGGATTTGACTGAGCTCGCGGCGGCCGCGGCGGCCGGCCTGGATGCCGGAAATGCGACCGGTGTGCAGGTGGCGGTTTGGCTCGACGGCGATATCGTATATTCCGAGACTTTCGGCGTTGCCGACCCCGAATTGGATGTGCCGCCCGGCCGGGACACCCTGTTTCAGATCGGGTCCGACACCAAGAAAATGACCGCACTGGCGTTGTTGCAGCAGGAGGAGGCGGGAACCTTGGACCGCACCGACGTCGTCTCGGTGGCGATCCCGGGGTTGGAGCTCGTGGAAAGCCCGGACTGGGATCAGACGACGACACTGCACCACCTGATTTCGCACCAGGGCGCCCTTTACGACTACACCCCTTGGGACGATGCTCCGGCCGATGCCGAGCTCCATGATCGGGCGTTTGGTGTGTTTGCAGCGACCGAGTGGGCGATGGCCCCGGCCGGCGCATTGTGGAACTATTCCAATCCCAACTTCTCGATCGCCGGCTTGGCGACGGAAGTGGCGGCCGAGCGCCTCTGGGCCGATGTGCTCACGGAAGATGTCTTTGTTCCTCTGGGATTGACGCGAACGTTTGCACGGAAGTCCGAGGTGGAAGCGGACGGCGATTTTGCGATCGGCACGGGGTATTCCCTGATCTCCACTGAGCCGTTTGTTCCATACTATCCCGATGCGGAGTACGCCTCCGGCCGGATACCGATGGAGGACCAGGCCGACAATGGGTTCGTCCGTCCTGCGGGTTTGGTCTGGTCCACCGCCGAAAATATGGCCGCCTTTGGCGGGTTCTTTATCGACGGGGATCCAGCCGTTTTGTCCGACGATCGGCGGGAGGCGATGACCACTGGCTATGCGCGGATGTATCCGAGTTACGAAGCTCAAACCTACGGTTACGGCTGGATGGTGATCGACGGCGCCCACCTCGGCAGCGGCTATTACGACATTCCGCTCTGGATGCACGGTGGAAACACGCTGGCGTTCACGTCGGCGACCTATGTGCTCCCGGAACAGCGCATGTCCATTTCGATTCTGTCCAATGGGTATGGGGACAATTTCGGGCAGTTGGCCGTGGAATTGATGACCCGGGCTGAGGTGTTGCCCGCCGCACAGACAGCACCTCCGTTTCCCATGGACGAAACCGATCATGCCGAATTGGTGGGCACCTATGTGGACCCGACCGTGGGCGAAATCATCGTGACGGACGAGGATGGCGATCTTCACGTCGAAATCCCATATTTCGAGGACTTGGGATACAATGTTCACGGCGATCTCGAGCTGGCCTTGACCGATGTCTACCAGTTCGAGGTCGGCACGATTCCGATGGATTTGACGTTCTATGCGGATGAAAGCGGCGACTACCGCTGGGCCGGCAACCGTACCTTTGTGGGCACCCGGCAGGACTCTTTCGCGCCGGTGGTCCCGCGGGGGATGGGGCGCGCTGAGCTGTTGATCGGATTCGCAGAGGAAGAAGCGGCGGTTCGCGCCTTGTCCGCCCTCCGTGGCCGGCCGATCGAGTAGTAAAGCGCTTTACCATTCCGCCGAATCGTAAAGCACTTTACCAACGGGCGTTACAGGTGCGTTTCAACCGACCCGGCGCCGATTGGTTTGTGGACTGGCTGAGGTAGCATCCCGACAGGAGGTCTCCATGCGGCTTGGCTGGCTGGCGTTGTTGCTCGGGTGTCAGGGCGAGAGCGGGGCGGTTCATCAGGCGTCGATGCATCGAAGCATTCCGGCGACGGACGCCACCCTATGGACCGACGGAACCGCGCTTTACTCGACCAGCATGGCGACTGGGGACATCGACGGCGACGGGATCGACGACGTGGCGGTGGGCATTCCGGACGCGGGATTGGTTGGCCGGGTGTACATCCATTGGGGCGACCTGAATGGCGCTTCGGCGTCGCCAGATTTGGAATTGGTGGCGCCAAACAGCGGATTTTTTGGGTATTCGCTCGCGATCGGGGACTTAGACGGCGATGGCCAAGCGGAGCTGGTGACGGGCGATCCGGAAGCTGGCAGCGGGAAGGGCAGAGTCTACTGCTACTATGGCAGTACGCTGGCCGGTGCAGGCGCGTCGGTGCCGCCGGACGCCACCTTTTCGGGCCCATCCTCGAGCCAGGACTTCGGATGGACCCTGTCGATCGGCGACATCCATGGCGACGGGGCCAACGATTTGGCGGTCTCGGATCCGCCGTATGCCAACATCTACATCTATGCGGGCGCTCAAGGAGTGGTGGACATCACCGAAGATCAAGTGATTCAGCCACCGGTTCCGCAGGGTCAGTTTGCGTATAGTCAAGTGCTTGCCGATGTGAACGGCGATGGGGCCGCGGATCTGATCGCCGGCGATCGTTCCGGTGGCGTATGCTGCGACGTTTTTTCCGACGGCAAGGGCCAGGTGTTGGTGTACGAAGGCAGCAGCTTGGGGCTCGGGGGAACCCCGATGGTCACCATTCCCGCACCCGCCGGCGGCAATGAGTTTGGGGAGGTGGTGGCCGCCGCCGACGTCAATGACGATGGTTGGGCGGATATCCTGGTGGAGGACTACGAAAACGGACCGTGTTGCGATGTTTTTAACCATGGACGCGGCTCCGTGGACCTCTACCTGTCGGGGGCCAATGGACCGGACAGTACCTCCGATGCCCAATTTGTAGGCAGCGCCGGAACTGCGTTTGGCTATGCGATGACGACGGGGGACATCAACGGCGATGGATTCTCCGATGTCGTGTTCGGGGAGGCGCAAGTGGGAGCGGAAGTCCACTTGGGCGGGGCGAGCGGTCTGGTCAGCGACGGCACTCAATTTACTCCTGGGGGTGCGAACTTTGGCTCGCCTGTGCGCATTGCCGACACCAACGGCGATGGAAACGCGGAGTTGCTGATCGGTGCGGCGGGCAAGGTGTATGTGTACGGTTCCGTGGCTGAGGACGCCGATAGTGACGGGTTTTCGCCGATCGAGGGCGACTGCAACGATGCCTCCGGGATTGTGTACCCGGGGGCGACCGAAATTGTCGGCAACACGATCGATGAAGACTGCGATGGATTGATTACCTGCTACCGGGACAATGATGGGGACGACTACCGCACGACCAGCACGACCACGAGTTCCGATGCGGACTGCGATGACGGTGTCGAAGCGCCTGCGTCGATGCCGGCCGGGGATTGCGCTGACGGAAACTCGGCGGCATACCCTGGCGCAACGGAGATTGTTGGCAATCAGATCGACAACGACTGCGACGGCGGGGAGCTCTGTTACGCCGACTTGGACGGCGACAATTTCCGCAACGAAGACGTGATCTCCAGTGCGGACGCCGACTGCGGCGATGCAACGGAGGCGACGGCGGGCGATGTGGATGGCGATGGTGACGACGCCAACGCGAATGCGCACCCTGGTGGCACCGAAATCGAGGCGAGCGGCGTCGACGAAGACTGCGATGGACAGGAAGCGTGCTACCGCGACAATGATGGGGATACCTATCGAACCGGCACTGCGATCCTCGGCGATGCGGATTGTACCGATTTCGGCGAAGCGTTGGCGTCGATGGCGTCCGGCGATTGCGACGACACCGACGTCTACCAAAACCCTGGTGTGACGGAGGTCGTTGCCAACCTGGTGGATGATGACTGCGACGGCGAAGAACTCTGCTACACGGACGCTGACAACGACGGCGATGCGGTTTCGACCACCCTTTCCACCGTGGACCTCGGGTGCGACGGCGAAGGTCAGGCGCCGATCTACGCCTCGCCCGGCGATTGCAACGACAGTGATGCGGCGATTCATTCGTTTGCGGAAGAGATTGACGCGGATGGCGTCGATCAAAACTGCGATGGCGAAGAGCTTTGCTACATCGATGCCGACGGCGATGGCCTTCGGACCGACGATGTGGTGGCAAGCGCGGATGCCGATTGTGACGATGACGGGGAGGCGTTGGCGAGCGCCACCGTTGAGGCCGATGCGGACGATGTTCCCGTGGATACGGACGTTCCCGTCGACACCGACGTTCCCGTGGATACCGACGTTCCCGACAGCGACACCGATGTCGCTGACACCGATGTCGTGGTCGATACCGGGCCGGGGGATACGGACACCGTCGCGACGGACACCGACGTAGAAAAACGCGGATGCGGTTGCTCGACGGGGGATGTGGCGCCTTCGATGGGTATGATCCTGGGATTGGTCGCGATGGTGCGGCGCCGTCGCAGCTAGCCGCCCTCAAGCGGTGTGCCTCGCGATCCGTACGCGCAGGGGGGGGGCGCATGCGGTGGATCGGCGGGTGGGCGGTGTTGGCCTTGGGGTGTGCGCGGGGCGTGCAGGATACGGACGCTTCGGACACCGATAGCGCGGACTCGAATGGCCAGGACACCGCGCAGCAGGACTCGGACGAACAGGATTCGGGCGGTTCGGATACCGATACGGGTTCGGATACCGATACGGGTTCGGATACTGGTATCGACACCGAGGATCCGCCTAACCCGATCACCGTGCACGTCTTTACCTCCCTTCGGATCCAATACACCGACATGGCCTCTTTTTGGAGCGAGGATCAGGGCATCCGGGACGCCGCTCGGCTGCAGCACGAATGGTTGACCTTTGAGATCCCCGGAAATCAGGAGGCCGCGATCCTGGCAGCGTCGTTGGATCCGGACGCTTCGGTGGCCTATGCGGAAGAGCTCGCGGTCATGGGGATGGGGTCCACGACTCCGTGGGCGAACACCAATTTTGCCTTCCCTACGCCCAACACCGATGGACGAACGTCGGTCATCGTAAAACCCAACGTTCTGATGTACGAAGGCGACGCGTTCAACATCGATGTGGAGCTCGCGGACGACACCACAGCGTCGTCAACCGTTTCACTCACCCACCGACTGGAAGCGCCGCCTTGGCCACGGAGGATCGGCCGTGGCGGGGATTGGTCGGATTGGACTGGTCAAATCATGCCGATCACTCCGGAAGAAACGCTGACTCTGGAAGTGGACCATCCGACCGATGTGTTCGGGAACCCGGAAACGAGCGTGGGATATTATGTTCAGGTCTTTCCGATGGTGAACGGCCAAAACGAGATGTCGCAGGGCCAATTCCTGTTTTTTGGGGACATGGAAGTGGTGGATGGTCAGGTGGAGTTGGAGGTCCCGGGTTCGATGTTTCCGGCCACGGTCAACACGAATCAAGGCGCCGCGGCGGTCACCGGATACCAAGTGGACGCCTGCATTAAAGGGGGCGACGGAGCGAACAACAATGCGGGCGCTTTCATCGTGTTCGCGGTCGAATAGTCAAGTACTTGTCTATTCGGTCTCGAGGGGCATCCAATCGCGACCATAGGAGATGAACAAGGTGGGAAGGGAGTAGTCCCAACCTTCGTCGGCCCCTGGTGGCAGGAGTTCGCCGACTTTTCCAGCCTCATCGAGGGCGTACGCCTCGCCGGTGCGCTCGCTGGTCTCGATCCGGTCGCCGTGGGTCAACACGCTGGCAACTGTGGAAGAGGGCGTTCCATCGCTCGAAAAGCCCGAGAATCCAAACCCGAGAACGCCCCAGGCGTCGAACCAGTCCAGCCACGCGTCCCGGTTGGAGGTGTCGCAGGTCGACTCCTCCAAAATGTCGGTCGTAAATACGTACAAGCCGGTGTACAGCTGGTTGCCCACCCTCCACCGATCGGTGCTGGCATCGTTGACATTGTCGGGAGCGCTGTTGTGTACGCCCAAAGAAACCGAGCAAAGCGGTTGGGAGGCGCTCGCGAAATAGAACACCACCCGGGAGGGCTCGGGCTCGTCGTTGAACGAAAACGGCTTCAGAAAGCCTACAAAGCCATCCACTGGCACGTCGTGGTTCGGCTGGTATCCAAGGTAGGCGTCGACACTGACAAACACCGGTTCATCGGTGGGGAGGCCCAAGCCTTTGGCGCTGGGTAAGCCGGACTCGGAGGACTCGGCCAGCGTCGGCGGAGCCCCGAGCAGGGTGCCCGCGTCCGAAAAGGTCGGCCGGTCAACGCCGGGCTCGCGGAGGCTGCCTCCATCTGGGGCGCATCCCATAGCAAACAGGGCGGAAAACCCAAATAAACTGCGAATCATAGCGACCTCGAACAACAACGGCAGCGCCACAGGGCGTTAGCGCCGCCCGGTTAACCGATGTCCGAAATTTGTGAGGGCTGTAAGTGGTAACAAAGTGCATCATGGAAGCGCGAATGCGCGCGGGTGTGCTGTCGTTGCGGGATCAAGCCTGTGTGATCGATCGGGAGGGGGTGTGATCGGGGAGGTCACACTTTTGCCGTTCCCCGACGTGCCAATGGGGCGAATTTCGTGGCGCGGGATTTGCTACTCGCCGCTCATGCTGACCCTCTGCCTCGCCGTCGCCTTTGGCGCTGAACTGGATTTGGAGTCCGCCCTTCGCGAAGGGATGGAAGAGAGCCCTTATGCGGAGATCCTTCGCGCGGAGAGGGAGGCTGCTTTGGGCGAGGCCCAACACTCCGCCGCGCTCGAAAATCCTTCGTTGGAGTTTGAGAAAACGGGTG
The DNA here is from genome assembly GCA_005797785.1 of Pseudomonadota bacterium. Lineage (GTDB taxonomy): Bacteria > Myxococcota_A > UBA796 > UBA796 > SYKL01. The sequence continues at coordinate 16,024 of SYKL01000478.1, forward strand.
AGGAGGTGGAGTGGCGGGCGAGCCTGCCGATTCCGATCGCTGGCCAGCCGATCCTCCGTTGGCGCCGCGCGGCTCTTCAACGGCGAGGGGCAGACGCTCGTTTTGACGAACGGACGGCCGATCTCGCTGCCGAAATTGCCTCAGCGTACCTGGATGTGGTTCGCGCCGAACAGTGGGCAAAACTGTCTTCTGACCTCTCAGTGGACA
>SYKL01000479.1 GCA_005797785.1 Pseudomonadota bacterium
ATGAGGAAGTTGCTTGTGCATCTCAACTCCAAAATGCGAGCCCACCTTACCGCGGGAACCGCGGTTGAAATTGCCTTAGGGTAGAGGCACTCACTCGGCCGACAGCGGCGGCGAACAAACCGTATCAAGACGGTTGCTCGGTCGCGGGCTACAGCCCAGCTTCCCTGCGGTCTTCGCTTTGCTTCTAGCGCTCACGGCCTCTGAAAAGCGCAGCTTATTTGGGGGTGCCCCACAGCGACCGCCCATCTTTGGGGCGATCCTTCTTTGGACGCGGCTTTTGTCGGATGCGATCCGGGAGCTCCAGCTTGGGCCGGGGCGCTGGGGTAGCGATCGGACGCGCGAGAATCGAGGGGCCCCCGGAGGAAATGGCTCCACTGACAAGTCCGGTGGAGGTCTCGGCGGTGTACCGAAGCAATCCGTCGTAGTCGTGCAACGGCCAAGCGCCGCTGCCTTTGGAGCGTTGTTTTCCGAGCAGACCGGCATCTTGCAGCCCTTTGGCGGTGCCGATCCAGGCGGGCAAAGCGCCGCTCGCTCCGGCCAATTTGATGTTGCCGGTTTCCATTGGCGTGTTGTCGTCGTAGCCGACATAGACCCCGATGGTAAACCCTCCTTCTACCGCGTATTCTCCGCCGTCGAGCGCAGGGACGAACCCGATGAAGGCGGCATTCTTGAAGTCATTGGTGGTACCGGTCTTTCCGCCTACGGGCACAAAGCCGCCGTTGGCGCTGACCGCTTCGGCGGCGCGTTTTCCTGTGCCGTACAACACCACATTTCGGAGGATGTCCGCGGTCATGGCGGCCGTCTCTGGGCTGGCGACCTTACGGGAAGTGGGGTTTGCTTGGTACAATCGGCTGCCGTCTACATCCCGGATCTCCGCGATCAACAGCGTCGGTGCCGGTGGCGCCGCCATGGTTTGCCCTCGGGTTTCGCCAGGAAAATCCCAACCCAGACCGGAAACCAACCCATCGTAGACGCTGGTCATCTCTTCGATGGTGACTTCCTCGCCGCCCAAAGGAACGGTCAACCCTTCATGAACCTCAGTTCGTATGCCGTATTGGGCCCCGAGCTCCAGCACGTATTTCATTCCTAGTAGGACTCGGAAGTCTTGATTCCAGTACAAATTTTCCGGCGTGAAGGGATCGTCGGAACGCGGGTGTTGCGCGATGTGATCGGCGATTGCGGCCAAGGTACCGAGGTGCAAACGGCCATCCACCAGCACATCCGCGTCGGGGGCAAGCTCGGGTCCGGAGACGTACACCGGAGCTTGCTTGGGACGCGGCTTTTTGGGTGGAGGCTTCGGATCGGCGGAGTTCTTCGGTTTGTTCTTCTTGTCCTTCTTTCCGCCGTTGTCTTTGCCTTTCTTGGGTTTTGATTCCGGTTCGGGCTCATCGGCGTCGACGGCGTCCGCCTGTTGCGGGATGGCGTCGATCAGCCAGGGACCTACCGCGCGATAACCGTCCGGGGCGTCGCCGCAAGCGAATTCTATGCGATCGGACGTCTCTTTTGCAGAGAGCAGGTTTACGCGGGCCGCGGGAGGCATTCCACGATTGGGGAGTTCCTGGCGTAGTTCGCGCATTTGTTCTCGGCAGGTCGCTACTTTCTCTTCGAGCGCCCACCAGGAGTGGTTCAAAGCGGCGACTTTCCAGCGGTCTGAGCCCCTGGAAACCCGCTTGGACTCGCTCGAGTAGCCCGAGCCATACAACAGTGACATCAAGGGAAGCGCATCTTCCGGATGGTCCAGGTTGGGGAGATCGTTGAGCACTTGCGCCTTGGCTTGATAGAAGCCAGCTTCCTGGATTTTGCCGGTGACGCCGAACTTTCCAAGGCGTTTTTTGTAGGCCTCCGGCGTCTCGTCCAGTGTACGCGCGAGCCCAAGTTCCTCGGCGAGTTCGCCTACTTTTTCGACAGGGAGCCGATCGGTCAGGTGGTAGTACAGCCAAACGGATGCGATGTTCTCGGAGTTTACGCCCGCCCAAGCCAGAGAAACTTCCGGAGAGGGGGTGTGATCTGCGCTGGGGTAGTAAAACACGGTCGTCCACGGAAACACCGAGGGCCGATTGTCGAGGGTGTCGGTGGGGTTCCAGCCGAGTTCAATGGCGGCGTGGTATACCAACGGCTTCCAGGTGGATCCCATCTGACGAAGGGCGCCGGCGCGATTGTAGTTTCGATTGTCGTTTCCGCCGACCATTGCCCGGACTTGGCCGTCCTCGATCACGACCACCGAACCTTGAAGTTTAGGTCGAACCTCTAAATCGCAGAGGTTCAGGTCTTTGGAAACGGACCGCACCGACACCCAAACCACGCTTCCTACCGGAAATCCCGCGACGGTTTGGTCGATCCAGGTGTTGGACACCTTGGCGTTCTTGTCTTTCTGTTTCCCACGCCAAATCATCAGCGCAACGCGAGACATGGCGTCGCGGTCGGCATTGCATTTGGCGCCGCCGAGGTCTAACTCGAGGTACTTCGCGCCATTCTTTCCGGCTTGACGTTTGACGGTCGCGGTGCGGAACTCATGAGCGCGCACCGGAAAATCAGCATTTGGAGCTTCGTTTTCTGGGCGGAGGTAACCTTTGACGTCGATGCCCTCCAATTGAGTGCCCACTTCCGTGAGGTGATGCCACAACGAATAGGTCGCTTCACGCTGGACATTGGCGTCAAGAGTGGTGATGACCTGCAGGCCGGCCGAAGCCGGATCCGTGATTCCGGCGGCTTTCAGCACATCCGAAAAGGGGGCTTCAGCGATGCGATCGGCGACTTCGTCGAGCAATGAGCTGGTGTCGTAACGAAAGGTCCCTTTTTTGAACGGGATTTCAAAGTCGTTGTCCAACAACGCCTGGGCGTCGACTTTCAGTTGTTCTACCGCATAGTACCGGGTGGAATACGCCAGCTCCGACGCGGTGTCTCCCGCGGTCGGCTGGGGGCCGGCCAATTGAGCGGTGGGCTCTTCGACCAGCCGGCGAAGGACGTAGCGGGTACGGTCTTTGGCGCGGCCTCGGTTCCGCTCGCGTCGGTCTGTGTCGCCCATAAAGGGATCGTAGTTTGAAGGTCCTTTTACCAATCCTGCCAAGAAGGCGCATTCGACGAGAGTGAGATCGTCAACCTCCTTGTCGAAAAAGTACCTCGCTCCGATGGCGATGCCTCGCCCGTTTCCGGAAACGTGAAATTGATTGGCATAAAGGGTCAGAATTTCGGTTTTTGAATAGTGCGCTTCGAGCCGCAGCGCGTCGAGCAATTCGCCCGTTTTCCGCTTCAGAGAGCGTTCGTTGCTATGAAACAGATTTTTTGCGGTCTGTTGGGTGAGGGTGGAGCCACCGGACACCATGCCGCCCGCCGCGATGTTTCGCCAGATGGCGCTTCCAAGGTGGTAAACATCGATTCCCGGGTGGGTCCAAAAGGTGTCGTCTTCGGCGGCGACGATCGACGCCACATAGGCCGTGGGAAGCTCTTCCCAGGCGACCGCGTCGCGGTGTTGTTCGTCGAAAAACACCCCAAGCCGGGTCTGGCCGTCTCGGTAAAATACGGGTGATTCCTCAGCAATGATCGCACGGATGTTTTGCGGGTCGAGGTGGGCGCCAGGATGGTCTACCACATAGTATTGGTAGGACGCCCAACATCCGACCAGCGCAACGCCACCCAGCACCACTGCGCTGCCGGCCGCGATCAGCATGGAGGTCAAGGAGCCGAAAAGGCAGCCGCCAAGACATCCCTTTCGTTTTGGTTTAGGGCTGGCGGGCGCGGCTTTCTTGGCCGCCTTGCCGGCCACTAGCGGGTACCGGAATACCGGTGCAAAACTCCGCTTTGGTCATCGGTGATGTCATCTTGCGGCGCGCACTCGGTCCAGGAGCAAATGGGGTACGGGAACATCATGTTGTCTGCAAGCTGGTTTTCGCAGGAGTTCCAGGAGGAGCACTGCGGGGTGTCCGCCAAGGCGTCGAAATATTGCCAGGTGCCGTTTCCGCCGTCCTCAACGGGGTGGAACAGTCCCATGTAATGCCCAATCTCGTGGGCCATGGTGTCGCCGAACAGGCGCATTTCGTCGTCGTCGAACTCCAAATCGGTGCCGGAGTGCGCCAGCCACGAGACGGCAACTGCGGCGTTGGCACCCTCAATCAAGGGTCCAGGAATTCCGCCGGCCTGACCGAACAAATAGCCGTCGCCACCGATGTCCTCGACGATGATCAAAGTCAAATCGCGATCGTTGCCCTCTGCGGAGAGATCGAGGAGCTCCTCGTCGTCGCCTTGACCGATGTAGCCAGGCGTGGTGTCAAAGTCACTAGAGTCAAAGCTATCTTTGAGCTCAATGTCGACTTCCGCCCAAATGTCACGCCATCGTTCAACGGCGGTTTCGACCGCTTCCACGACCTCCTCGTCGTCGTCGAGCCCATCCGCGTACACGATGCGGACCTCGACTTCGCCCTGGTCTAGATCGGTATCTTTGAGCGTTTGAATGGTTGTTTCGATGTCGCCGCTGGTTCCGTAGCCATTGTCCGAATATAGGGAAAGATCAACTTCCCAGGTACCTTCTGCGAGAGGGCCGTCCTCGGCCCGGACCGGCCAATTGAAGTCCACGTAATGTGTGAACGTCGGAAGTACACCTTGACTCAGGCTTTCGTTGGAGCCGTACCAATCCTGCCAATCGAGAACGGTATCGCCGTCCGGATTGCGAACGCGCTCCACCATCGCATTTTTGTCC
>SYKL01000480.1 GCA_005797785.1 Pseudomonadota bacterium
CCCCAGCACGCCAGGCCGCCGTCCGCGCGGATGGCGCAGGTTTGGAGGTAGCCCGCGGACACGGACACAACGTTTCCGAGGGTTCCCGGCGGATCACTTTGGTGTTGCGCGTTCCAACCCCAACATGCGAGTTCGCCGTCGGAAGCGATCGCGCAAGTGTGGTGGGCGCCTGCATCCAGACGGTCGGAAGCCGTCCGTTGGAGCTCGGGGTCGGTATCCGACGTGTCTTCAGTGCCTTCCGTATCGGTAGGGTTGTTGGGGTTTTCGGAGTCAACCGACGTGGGCGGAGTGCAGGCGACCCCCCCTACCAAGCAGAAGATGGTCAGCGTCCTTCGGGTCATGGCTGCCTCCTTCGGCCAGCATGTCTTGCACGCTGGCATTCGAATGTTGCGGTTTGTGGTACGCGGTGCGCCAGGGGGACGGAGGGCGCGCGGAGCGCGGTTCCGAGCGGGAGGATGCGGGGATCGAACGGCGGTGGGGTCTGTGGGGGACCGGGGTTCCGCCGCTAGAACCGAGGCGGAACGCCGAGCCCGTAGGAGACCGGCCCCGAAGGGGAGGCGCCCAGATGGTAAAGCGATTGACTATTCGGCGGAACTTTCGGGGACGTCGCATTGGCCGTATTCGTTCCACCCCCAGCACGTCAGGTCGCCGGCGGCGTTGGATGTGCAGGTGTGGCGCGCTCCGACGGAGACATTGACGACCGGGCCCAGGTTTTCTGGTGGCGTGCATTCGCCGTCCTCGTTCCAGCCCCAACAGGTCAACACCCCCGCGGTGTCCACGGCACAGGTCTGAAACTCGCCGGTGGAAGCGACCGCGACCGGCCCGAGGTAGTGGGGGACCGTGCTCTGGCCGTCGAGATTGCCGCCCCAGCAGGCGAGGCCACCCTCGGCATTGAGCGCGCACGTGTGGGTGCGGCCCGAGGAGATCGACACGACGTTTCCAAGGTTGTCCGGGACATTGAGCTGGCTGTATTCATTGTCTCCCCAGCACACCACCGCACCGGCGCCGTCCAACGCACAGGTGTGGAAGACGCCGGTCGAGACCGAAAGCATCGGTCCGAGGTCTTCGGGCACGGTGCTCTGACCGTGGTCGTCGCTCCCCCAACAGATCACCTCGCCGTCGGTGTCCACCGCGCAGGTGTGGAAGACACCCGCCGAAACCGAAACTACCGGGCCGAGATTTTCGGGTGCGGCGCTCTGGCCAAATTCATTATCGCCCCAGCAGGCCACGAGATCCTCGGTGGTCACGGCGCAGGTGTGCGTGGTGCCCGCGGCGACGGAGGACACCTTTCCGAGATCCGCGGGTACCTCCGCTTGGCCCATGTTGTTTCCGCCCCAGCACGTCAGATCGTCCTCAAAGTTCACGGCACAAGTGTGCCAACCGCCCGCGGAAAAGCGTTCGGGGAGCACCGAAACCGAGATACCCGTGTCGTCGCTGTCCGGATTGGCGACGGTGGAAGGGCCGCAACCGAAGATTCCCACCCAAACACCGAAGATCATGGCCTTGTTCATTGGTTTCTCCTGCTCAGGCCAGGATGTCCGATCGGCGTGGGAGTGTTTGTTGCGGTTTGTGGTGTGTGGCGCGCCAGGGGGACGGAGGGCGCGCGAAGCGCGGTTCCGAGCGGCCGTTCGGGAGCGCGAGAGACAGCGCTCTGCCGCGAGAACCGAGGCGGAACGCCGAGCCCGCAGGAGACCGACCCCGAAGGGGTGGCGCCCAGAGTCACTTCATCCGAACGAACGTGAATCGCCGGTTCTTAGGTCGTCCGGCCACGGTGCCGCAGGTCGGGCACACCGGGTCCCGGTCGCGGACATCGCGTACTATATGGTAAAGTGGTTTACTATCTCGCGATGTCGGCCGCGGAAACGGACAGAGGTACTGTGCTTTGACCGTATTCGTCGGCGCCCCAGCAGGTAACGGCGCCGGCCGCCTGGCGCGCACAGGTATGGTGCGCGCCCGCCGAAAGCGACGCCATCGGCGGGAGGTACGCGGCTACCGAGCTTTCACTCTGCTCATTCCTTCCCCAACACGTCGCCTTTCCCGCGGAGTCCAAGGCACAAGTGTGCCACCCGCCAGCGGAGATGGACGTCGAATCCAGCAGGTCGTCGGGTATGTTGGTTTCACCAAGAGAGTTGGTTCCCCAACAGTCGACCGCTCCCGCCGCGTCCATCGCGCAGGTATGGAAGGCGCCTGGTGAAATGGCGACGAGGGGTTCGAGGTCGTCGGGCACGGTACTTTGGCCGTACGCGTTGTTTCCCCAACACCTCCCGCGGCCGGTGGTGTCCAAAGCGCAGGTGTGGAAGCCGGTGGCCGAAAGGGCGGCCACGTCGCCGAGCGTATCGGGCACATTCGATTGCCCAAACTCGGTGCTGCCCCAGCAGATGACGCGACCTGTGACCTCCAGCGCGCAGGTGTGATGGGCGCCGGCCACGACGGACACGGTCTCGCCAAGGGTTTCCGGTACAGCGGTTTGCCCCCAGTCGTCGTTTCCCCAACAGGTGACGTGCTTCGCGGCGTTGAGGGCGCAGGTGTGCCAGCCACCCGCGGAAACGGAAACGATCGTCCCCAGGCTGTCGGGCACGGTGGTTTCGCCATAGCTGTTGTTCCCCCAGCAGGTCAGTTCCCCGGTTGGGGCTACGGCGCACGTATGGTCCCAGCCCGCCGAAAGGAGCTGGGTTGTCGGCGAGAATGGATCCGCAGTGTCTGGCTCATCGCTGTGTACCGAGCGGGTGTCGTCCGCTCCATCGCCGGGCGGCGGGGTGCAGCCGACCGGTGAAGCGAGGGCGAGGCACAGGGCCGTGATGGTCTGCTGGTTCATGTGGGTCTTCTCCCTATGAGTGCGTGCGTTTGTTTCCGGTTAAAAAGGGTCTTTTAGTGCCTGGTGGAGGTGGGGCTGGCACCGCGAAGTCCGGCGGCCGAGCGGCTCAAGGAACGTCGCACTGGCCAACGATGTTCCACCCCCAACATTGGATGTCCCCAGAAGCGTCCGATGCGCAGGTGTGCCAAGAGCCTGCCGAAACGGCCACCATCTCCCCTAGGTTCTCCGGGACAGTGTCTTCGCCATAGTAGTTCCATCCCCAACAGGTGACGTCGCCCCCGGTGTCGACGGCGCAAGAATGGAACTCGCCTGAGGACAGGGCCACGACGTCGTGGAGGTCTGATGGCACGTTGGTTTCGTCGTGTTCGTTGAAGCCCCAGCAGCGGACTTCGTGATCGGTGTCCAATGCACACGTAAAGTAATTGCCTGTGGTGAGGGCGATCACGGGTGCAAGGTTGTTTGGCACCGAAAGCTGACCATAGGCGTTGTCGCCCCAGCAGGTGACGTCGCCGGTGGAGTCCAGGGCGCAGGTATGCTCGCCGCCTGCCGAGACGGAGACGATGTCACCGAGGTTTCCGGGTACCGAACTCTCTCCGTATTCGTTGCTTCCCCAACACGTGACCTCGCCTGAGGTATCCACTGCGCAGGTATGGTGTAGGTCGACGGATACGGAGGCGATGCTCCCGAGGTTTTCTGGGACGGCGCTTTGGCCAGAGTCGCCGTCGCCCCAGCAGGTCAGGTTGCCTGTGGTGTCGATGGCGCAAGTTTGGCTGTCGCCTGCCGAAACCGACACGGTATTCGCGATCGTTTCCGGAACGTTGGTTTGGCTTTGGGTGGTCGCACCCCAACAGATGAGATCGCCCTCCGAATCCAAGGCACAGGTGTGGTAGGTGCCTGCGGACAGGCGCTCCCAGTTTTGGGGGACCGTCGCCGGGTCTTCGGTATCGGCGGAGTCTTCTGTGTCCAGCGGATCTTCCGTGTCGCCGGTGTCCTCTGGGCTGCCGGTGTCTTGGGTGTCGTCTGCGCCCGGGTTTTCACTGTCGCCGCTGTCGGCGGGGAGCGGGGTGCAACCGATGATTCCGGACAAACCACAACCTACGATACCGAGGGTGTTTCGCTTCATGCTGCCTCCATTGCGGTGGAGCACAGTTCCACACCAGGAGGGGGGGGTTTGTTGCGGTTTGTGGTGGTGGGGGCCCTCGACGGGAAGCTGTGTTGACTAAAGTGATGTTAGTAATTATTGAATTAGGTGTAAATGGATTCAAACGATTGGGAACCTTTGACGACGAATCTGAATCGGGTTAAAAGGGTGTGGCTGCAGGGGCGGCTAGCTCAGTTGGTAGAGCACCGGCCTTTTAAGCCGAGGGTCACAGGTTCAAATCCTGTGCCGCCCACTTCTTCCTTGAAAGACCCCATCGTCTAGCGGTCCAGGACTCCGGGTTTTCATCTCGGCAACACGGGTTCGATTCCCGTTGGGGTCACTCTTTCAATTAAAACCCCTTTCGAAGGTAACTTCGGAAGGGGTTTGTTTTTTGGTGAAATACGGGTCGGCGGTTTTGGGCACATGGCGGGCACATGACGCTGGTCACTGCGTGGTGTAAGAACAGGGCACGACCTTTTGGCGGGGTGCCCCGATGGCGACGATCACCAACCGCGACAAATTGTGGACCGTTCGTTGGCGTGAGCTGAGCGCGACGATCGGCGCGGATGGGGTGACGGAGCGGGTTTGGAAGAATCGGCGGCGTGCGTGTCCGGACAAGGCAACGGCGGAGGCGTTGAAGCGCGAAGAGGAGCGGGCCGCGGCCTTGGGAGAACATTGGCAGGACGCCCGGGAATACGCGGTAGCGACGATCGGAGCGGTCGAGCCGTGTCGCAGCGGACCGAAGGTGGGCGCCCAACCAGCCAACATCGGCGGGACTGGTCCATTGGGGTCGGCGGTTGTGGGCACACATGTTGTGCATCGAATGAGCGAAATGCCAGCGGCGCTGGTAGTGTCTGTGCCGATGACGAACGGATAAAAGATCCATAGGATCTCACTTATTCTTCGCCATCTCCTCCGTTAGCTCGAGCAGTGTCGTCGCGGCTTGCACGCCCGCGGAGGATCGTGGTGGCGATGTGCCGCAACCTTTGTTCCGAAACTCCGGCATCGAGAGCCTGATCTCGGAGGAGCGTTAGCGTGCCATGGTGGACGTTGCAGAGGATCGCGGCGGGATGTGTGTTTGCTACGCGGGCCACACTCCATGCTGTGAATGCCACCGCGGTTTCGATGACCCACCACGCTCGCTGTGTTGCTTCGTCGGGCAAGCGCTGCCCGAATGGGATCAGCCCAGCGTCCTCCTCGTCGAACAGAAGATCTACCAATCTTTCCGAGCTCACGTCGTTGCCACCGACCCATCCCGAAGCGACATCAAGCGCCGCGCGCGCCATATTCCGACCGTGGGCATTGGTGGCCAGAGCTGGGAGCATTTCAGCGGCACAAGCGAGGGCAAACGCGACCTGGTCTCGTTGATCCGCCTCTTGCAGCTCTACAGCGGGATCAAACATCAACGCCCCGCTTGGGTAGTCACCCCTGCTGGTGGTCCGTGTGGAACCGCTCGTTTTTCGGAACATAATTTGTTCCGCGCGGATTGCCGAATCGACGTAGCCGTCTCAACGAGCCTACGCCCAACGGTGAGAGCGGACGCCACTGGTCATCTGAGACCTCCCACCCCATGTCTAGCGTTCTATAGGAAGGAACAGGTTCACAGCGCGACCACCTTCGATTTAGGGAAGTTCGTAGATGCGGTCCCTCGCCACCCACCGGCTCTGTTTTCCGAGGTTTTCTGCGGGCATTCGGATGCACGTCCGCTCTTTTCGGTTGTCGGGCCAGTGCGGTAGTGCGTAGGTGCGGAGGCCTTCGAGCTCGTGGTTCCGAAAGATCGCGTTGTCCAGATCTGAATACACCACGCTGAACCGCTGCTCGAAGTCGTATTGTCGGGACTGTTCGGGGTTACGCCGCGTGGAGTAGTCGGTGGTCAGGTACCCGCGCTGTTCACCGGCTTCGAAGGCCGTTTGGGTGAATGCTCTGGCCTCGTCCTCGTCGCCGCGAATCCAGGCGGCCTCGGCGAGAACCAGCCATTTTTTCGGATCCTCGATGTCGATGAATTCACCGTCGTCGGTCATCTTTTCGGTGGTCAACGCCTGCGCTAGATCGTTGAGCTCCTGCAAAATGGCGTTGGATTCATCGATCTGACCGAGTACTCGGAGCAACCGAGCGTGCGCTTGGGTGTAACCCTCGCTCATGGCTTCCGAGGGATGAGCGTCGATTCGAGCGAACTCGGCGGCTTTCGCTGCCAAATCGATTCGACCGTTGGTGACAAACCAGGCCACAAGCTGGCCCCATCCCGTGGTGTAGCGCATGGTGTTGAAGGGGAAATCGCCCGCGGGATTCTCGGGATTCTGGCCTTTGAGTTCCAGAATTTTGAACGCGTCAAAAACCCCTTGGCCATCGCCGAGCGTGACGCAGGCTACCGCTTCGCCGAGCACCACCCAGTAGGTGGCTCCATAAAAACCCCGCGTCAGCTTGTCGCGGGTTCGGAGTTCGCGTAGCACATCGCGGATCAGCGGGGCGTTGTCAGGGTCAGAAAATAAGGGTCGGATGTACGTGTCGAACGAGTGCCCGAAATCCGATCGGGAGGTTGTGCAGGCCTTTCGGAATCGCTTCAGCGCGTTGGCGGTGGAGGACGCCTCGGCTGGCGCCCATTTCTCGGCTTTGACGCTCTTGACGACCCGACGAAGGGCCGATTCCAGGGGCTCCAGCGTTCGAGGATCGGGCCCGATTTCGAACAGCCGAAGATCGGGGGTGTCCAGGTCAACGCAGATCGCGTGCCCGCTGACATCATCGAAGATCGGCAGCCAGGACGGGTGTGTCTGGAGATGGCCACCCACGTCCGCCTGTCGCGCCTGGAGCGCCTGGTCCAAAGACAACCACAAAAAACCGTCGTATTCGGGGGTATTGAGAAAGGCGCCACGGTAGCCTCCGCCCCATTCGTACAATTGGCGAAGGCCAGGAGGAAAGTGGGGAAGGGTGTCTTCCGCCTGTCGAAAGGACGCTGCGGTGGTCTGTGGAAGCATCCCTTTTGCGGCCGTGAGCGGATAGCGCGCGGTGAGTGCGGCCTGCAACTCGGCGAGAACGCCGGCGAGCGGCGCGTTGGATGTGGTGGACATGGAACCTCCGCATGGGAGGTACCCGGCGGGCGGTGGGCGGTTTGCTGCAGATTGCTACGGCGTAAAAGGTTCGGCCGGGGGGCTCGCGACAGTGCGTGGCAGAGGAGTTTCGTCTGGCGCTTCTGCTGGAACGCACTCGGGGGTGGTTTGCATCTGGTTTTACCAATGCCCTCCCGCTTGAGAGCCCGCCTTGTTGGGCTTAGGATTGGCGTAAGAGCTTGCCGAGCGCTGTTCCGTCCCGCCAACCGTCGGGTGCCGTTTGCAAACCAGTCCCTACCTCGACTTGGTGATCGCCGGCCTCCGCCACCGCCTCGGGTTGAACGTTCCTTTTCGCTATCTGCACCGGACCACTGAAACCTCGATGCAACTGTCGTTTCAGGAGACCGGGGTGATCCTCGTCAGGGAGGTCCCGATTCAGGGCTTGGCCCCCTGGACGGTGTTCGAAATCGTTCAGAGCTCTGGATTTCACCAGTGGGCGGTGGGTACCCTTCAGGGGAAACCGTTCAGTCTGACGAAACCGGAAGAACTCGCGGCATTCTGCGCATGCCTGAAGGAGCCGCGGACGCTGGTTCAGCTGTGGTGCCGTTATGCTCGCCATTCGCTGCCGGCTCCGTTCGCGCAACATCCGCTGATCCCGCTTTCTCGGCTGTCGGAGCTCTGGCCGACGGCACCCCCCATCGACGGAACCTGCGAGTTCTCTGTGGAGCAGGTCGCGGATGAAGTCAAGGTCGTTCGGTTTTGTTCGTGGACCGCATTGTCATTGTTGGAATGCGCGGTGGATCGTTGGACCGTGACACAAGGTCCGGGGGAACAACTCGAGTTTCAGGTAGATCGGTTGTTGTGCGGGGAACGTCGGCCGGGGTCTTCTCGGTGAGTTGTTCACACCACACGCTCGAATGCCTCACCACCCTCCGCGAGTCTTGGGACTTCGAGGCCAAACTCGCGGCCGGCCGGGATGGCCGTGGACAGCTCCCCGAGTCGTTCTGGGAAACCTACAGCGCTATGGCCAATACCGAGGGCGGCGTCATTGTTTTGGGTTTACGCGAACTTTCCGACCATTCGCTGGAGGTCGCGGGCTTGCTCGATCCGGAACGTGTGGAAGAGGAATTGTGGGCGGCGTTGAACAACCGGCAGAAGGTTAGCGTCAATCTGCTCACCCGAGATAGCGTCCAGACGCTGACGATCGGCGGGCGAAAGGTGCTTCGGATCGATGTTCCTCGAGCCTCTCGGCAGCAGCGCCCGGTGTATGTCAACGGCGACGTGTTGGGTGGGACCTATCTGCGTTTCAACGCGAGCGATCACCACGCGGATCCGGAGTGGGTTCGGCGAACGGTGGCCGATGCCGAGGTCGATGAGATCGAATGGTCGCGAAACGGCGAGTGAGACCCCGGGTTCGGAGCAACGGTCGGATCCCCGTTCGTTGGGTCGGATCAGTCAGCGCAACTGACCGTCTGCGTGTACACCTGCTCCAGAGGCTCGGCGCTCGGGATGGGCTCGGTCAAAACGGTCCATGACGTCGCCCAAGGCGTGTCGTCGGTGAACCTGAACTGGGTGGTGCGAACGTAATCGAGCCCGTTTTCGACGAGTTCCGTCACCCGATCCTGCTCATCCACCGTGCGGGTGTAGCGACTCGTTTCGTCCCAGACATTGTCCCCTTCCCAGTCGATTTTTCGTTCGGACACGAAGTCGCCGTCCCAGGTCACGCTTTCGACCTTCTGGATCATGGCTTCCTCGGTGTCCGGAAACACCTTGGACAAGGTCTGTTGGGTCATGCGTTGTTGGTCGTCGTAGATATACGCCCATTGAAAGTAGGTGATCGATTCGGGTTCGAAGTCCCAGTGAACGTTGACCTGGATGGGATCGCCCTGTTCGTTGCAGGCGAAAGTCGAAATCCTGGTGTCTTCGGCGTCGAACGTCTTGTCTTCGCGCACCCGGCAGCTGCCGTCCCAATCGTTGAGCGTGTCGACGCTGTAGGAGGTCTCCGACGTTCCTTCGGGGCCGGTTTCCACCGTTTCGGACAAGTAAAGTTCGGAGGCGACCTTTGCATCGGCGTTGTAGGTGGTGGTGGTGCGTTGGGACTCGACCACGGTCACGTCGTCGATCGAAGTCTCCCTTTCGGACGTTACTTCGGCGGTGCAGTTGGCGAGCGTGGGCGTTTCGGCTTCCAACTCGGAACCGTCGTACTGAACCGGGGATTCGCAACCCGCGGCAAAGGCCAACGAGGGAATGGCAACGCTCCAAAACCTGGTATTGAACATGGTAACTCCATACAACGACGGGAAAGCCCGGCGAGCGAAGAGTACATGAGTTTGGCGCGGGATGACGTTGCCGAGTGTTGCAATGGTGGGCGAATCGGAGGGGCGCACCAGTGGCGGCCGAAATGGTCAAGTGTCTTGACTACCCGGCGATTTTTGGGGGCTCCGGCCTTCGGCCGTCGGCCTCCTCCGGGGTCGGGCCTTCGCCCTCCGTTTTCGCCTTCGGCTCAAACCTGCTGCGCAGCCCTCCGTCCGCCTAGCCCGCCAATCCGTCGCACTTTTTTTGTTGGCACTGAACATCCGGTCAGTATCTGGCCTCGGTTCCCGCTACAGTGATCCACGGGAGGTCACCATGCGCGTACGCGAACTCATCCAACAATTGCATCGGTTTGAGCCAGACGCGGAGGTTGTCACGATCAGCATGCGTCGGAGGGTGACGCCGCGGTTGGGGGTTGCCTTGGACGAAAGAGATGAACCTTGCTTGGTGATCACCGACACTGACCCCTTTCCGGGTTCGTTGCCGGTGTGCTTATTGGAGCGAAGGCGGGCGTAGCCGTCTCAGCAGCTGGGTTTTTCGTTGCCGTGGATCTGCATTTGGTAAAGCGTCCGATGCACCACCGGTATGGGAATAAACTCGTTTTGGAGCGTTGGATCGAGGGCGGTGAAGTGCCGGTTGTCCGAAACATTCGGCGGTCGACCGGTGAAAGCCATGTGCCCAAACTGCAGGTTCGGTTCGGGGACCAAAGACCAGCCTGGCCATCTTCGCGCGACCTCACGGAGCCGGGCGGGGGCGAATCGAGCCGGTCCCCAGTGGCGAATCTGCCGCTGATCGCAATGGATCACCACACCGGCCTCGTAGGCGTCGTGGTCCACGGTCGCCGGCGGCGCCAACTGGAGTAACGTCGGAACCTGCTCCGGACTTCGCAGGACGGCAAACCAGTCGTCGTGGGAAAAGGCCAGATCGTGTACCTGATTTTCGAACACGATGCTGATCAAACACCGGGCGTCCCAGCTGGGACCCCAGGTTTCTTCCTCCGCATAGTGGGCGATCCGCGAGACGGGGTCCCACGTACTCTCGTCGCTTTGCGGCACTACCAGCGACAACAGCGGGTCGAGCTTTAATACCTCTTGGTCCGAGTCCGACAGGGGGTATTCCCGTCCGTGGATGATTTCGAGGAAGTGATCCACACCGTGCGCGTGATCGATGTTCCAACCCTGCCAATGAGGGGTGCGCCGGGCCCGGCGACCTTCGGCCTCCGCTTGGTACAGCCGTGAGGCGCATCCATAACAATGGTAGAACCGGAGGGTTTGGGTCCGTTCGTCCATTAAGATGCCGCGACAGCACCACGGGCCGAGTTCCGTGACCGGAAAGGCTCTGTGAAACTCCTCGAAGAAGTGGGTCGCTGAGGTGGGTAGAACAACGCCGTACTTGGCGGCCCGAAGCTCCCAGGGCCCGCTCAGCGAGCGGTAGGCATAGGCGGCGGTGCAGCTCATCTGCTGAATCTACCCTGTCCGGTCAGGGTGGGCACCGACCGGATCAGCGCGGGAACGCCGACATCGGTCCGACATCGTGAACGGTCCAACCGTGTTGGCGGAGCATGGCGGCGGCGGCGGCGCTGCGGCCTCCCGATCGGCAGAACACGACCACCTCTTTGCCTTTTGGCACTTCGGAAAGGCGTTGTGCCAACTCCTGCACGGGCAGGTTGAGGGCGCCGGGAACCGAGCCTCCGGCAAACTCCTCGGGCGTGCGAACATCGAGGATGGTCGCCCCCGATGCGACGATCGCGCGAATGTCGGCTTGCGGCGCACCGCCGGTCAAAAACGATAACAGTCCCATGGTGCTCTCCTGTGTTTATTGCTTTTCGAGGGTGATTTTCAACGGCAACTTGAGGTATCGGTGCCCGGCGGCGGTGGCTTCGGGGAGCCGACCGGCATCGATGTTGACTTGGATGCTGGGCAACAGCAGCTTCGGCGCCGACAGGGTGGCGTCGCGGGTGGTCCGAAACTTCACGAACTCCGCCGGTGAGGTATCCGCACGAAGTTGGAGGTTGTGCGCCTTGGATGCGCCGATGGTGGTCTCCCAGGCGACGGCCCGACCCCCAGGGGAGTAGTCGTGACCGACGAACACCCGCGTCGAATCGGGGAGTTCATACAGGGTGTCGTGCACCGAGTGGAACAGGGTCTCGGCGCTTCCTCCAGGGAAATCGCAGCGTCCGACACCGTAGTCCGGCATAAACAGGGCATCTCCGGTGAACACGGCGTCGCCGATCGCATAGCTCATGCACGCGGGAGTGTGGCCGGGCGTTGCAAGCGCTTTTACACCCAGCGAGCCGAACATCGCCGTTTCTCCATCGCGGAGCAGGCGATGGAACTGGCTGCCGTCGGTGGGGACGTCGAGTTCGAACACCGGCGCGAAAATCGCCTGAACCTCGCGAATGCGTTCGCCGATCGCGATCGGGGCGCCGGTTCGCCGGTGCAGTTCTTGGGCGCCGGTCAGGTGATCGGCGTGTGCGTGGGTTTCCAGGATCGCGCGAAGGTTTAGCCCGTTCTTTTGAAGGAAGGCATCAACCAGGTCGACCGATTCCGCGAACACTCTGCCGGAGGCGGGGTCGAGATCGAGCACCGGGTCGATCACCACGGCGTCCTTGGTGGTGGGATCAAACACCACATAGGTGAGGGTCCAGGTGCGTGGATCGAAGAAGGGCTCGATGTGCATGACGGCTCCAAACGGGGACTGCCCCATAGAGCCATCACCTCGGCAAAGTGTGACCGGTGTGCAGAAGATCGTTGCGCGGGTTAGGTCCCGTGCATGGAAACCCGCTGTGATCCGGACAAGCTCGCCACTCTCGCCCGAAGCGGCGATCTGGCGGCGCTGGATGTGCTCACGCGTTGCCAAGGTGATCGCCTGCTCGCGCTCGGGCGCCGCCACTGCCGCACCGAGGATGACGCTCGCGATGCGGTGCAGGATGCGTTGGTTTCGGCGGCTACCCAGCTGCCCGCCTTCCGCGGCGAAGGCGGGGTGGATGCGTGGGTGATCCGGATGGTCGCTCGAGCGTGCGGTCGGATGCGCCGCGGCCGCAAAAATGACTCCGCGCTTCACGGGGTGGATGTGGACGTGGCGTCGGAAGACGACTCTCCCGAAGTGCAGGCCGGCCGGGCCCGGATCGCCGAAGCCTTAGGCAAAGCCTTATTGGAGCTTGAACCGATGGACCGTGCGATCGTGCTGCTGGCGGAGGCGGAGGGGATGACCGGCCCCGAGATCGCCGAGCGAGTGGGGTTGGCGGCAACCGCGGTACGTGCAAGGCTTTCGAGGGCCCGCAAGCGGATGCGCGCGCATTTGGAGCCGTTCGCGACGGTTTCTTAGTCGTCGAGTCCAGTGACAACGACGGCTCGCCGCCTCCCAGAGTGCACAAGGGGGCCCGTTAGGGAATCGAAACGAATCCCTGGCGATCGTTTGCGCCGTTGACTCAGGGATAGTCAATAGATATAAACATCTACTGAGTTATCCTGTGGACGTAGACCTCCACCGAGGGAGAGGTGATGCTCGCGAAATCACAAGCAAGAATGTTCTTTTTAGTCGCAACGCTTGGGTTCTCAGGTATCTTCCTGGGCCTAACGATCGACACGATTCGGCAGACCCCGGCGCGGTCGCACGACGATCAACTTACCGAAGAGGTGGTTCGAGGCAAAGAGATCTGGGACAAGAACAACTGCATGGGCTGCCATACCCTCCTGGGGGAGGGCGCCTACTACGCCCCCGAACTCACCCAAGTGGTGGACCGGCGTGGCGCCGCCTGGATCGACCTTTTCTTGCAAGACCCCCAGAAAATGTTTCCTGGGAAGCGGAAAATGGTTCAGTACGACTTTTCCGAACGCGATCGAAAAGACGTGATCGCATTTCTCAGCTGGGTCGGCAAAATCGACACCAATGGCTTTCCGGCCAAACCCGACTTGGCGCTGACCTCAGCTGCCCCCGTTAGCGCATCGAATGCAGGGGCTGAACCTCCAAAAATCTTCAGCTCGCTTTGTGTGAGTTGTCATTCCCTTCACGGCCAGGGAGGCGTGGTGGGACCGGCATTGGACGGGGTGGGCCAGCGAAGGGACGCCGCTTGGTTGCGGACTTGGCTCGCCGACCCGCCAGCGGTCAAACCTGGAACCGCCATGCCAAAAATCCCCCTTACACCTACCGATATGGACGCCCTTGTGACGTTCTTGTCGACCCAATGAACCTGAGGCTCCAATGCACACCCTAAAATACCAATCTTGGAAAGTGGCCTGGGCGTTCTTCGCGACGTGCATGCTGCTGCTGTCGCTGCAAATCGTGTACGGGTTCATCATGGCGTTTGCCCATATGGGCTACGACGGATTGCACTCCTTCATTCCGTTCAATACCGCGCGAGCGACGCACACCAATCTCCTGGTCGTATGGATGCTTGCAGGCTTTATGGGCTCCGCCTACTACATCGTCCCTGACGAATGCGATCGCGAATTGTGGAGCCTTCCGCTCGCTTGGGTGCAATGGGCCTCCCTGGTGGTGGTCGGCGTCGTCGCGATCATCGGCTTTCATTTTAACTGGTGGGAGGGTCGAAAGTTCCTTGAAATTCCTCGTCCTCTCGACTATTTGGTGGTTGTCAATGTGCTGACGTTCCTCGCCAACATCGCCATGACCCTGTGGAAATCCGGCCGCCGAACCACCACGGCGCTGACGTTGTTCTTTGGTTTGCTGTCGGCCGCCTTGTTGTACTTGCCCGGCATGTACACCTTCGATTCTCAGGTTTACGACTCCTACTTTCGATGGTGGGTCGTGCATCTGTGGGTCGAGGGGGTCTGGGAATTGATCATGGGCGCCATTCTCTCGTACTTGCTGATCAAGCTCTCAGGGGTAGATCGCGAAGTGGTCGAAAAGTGGCTCTATATCATCGTCGGGCTCACCTTCTTGTCCGGAATTTTGGGTACGGGTCACCATTACTATTGGATTGGCGCCCCCAAATACTGGCTGATGGTTGGCGGGGTATTTAGCGCCCTTGAACCTCTCGCATTCCTGGGGATGGCCCTGTACACGGTCACCATGGCCCGTCGCGGCGAGCGGCAACACCCCAACCGCGTCGCGCTGTTCTGGTCGGTCGGATGCGGAATCATGAGCTTTGTGGGCGCC
>SYKL01000481.1 GCA_005797785.1 Pseudomonadota bacterium
AACCGTTCGAGCTGATGCAAGGCCAAGGGAGGCGGGGGTTCAAGCTCGGTCATGATCTCGACAAAGTCGGATCTTGGACCGCAAAGAACTCCCCGCCTCCCCCGGCTTCATCAACCTATTCGGTCGCTAAGACACAAGGACTGGAGCGAGCGACGCAGGGATCGGCGCGAACGCCGCCGTTCTAAGGATCGGCGCGAACGCTGCCGTTCTAGGGAAGGAGGGACTCAGCAATCGCCTTAGCAATCCCAGCATCCACCAAGCCTTTTCGGTTCTTCATCAGCCAGCCCATCACCTTGCCTACCTCCTTTTTAGAGGCGGCGCCGGATCCGGCGATGGCTTCGATCACCCAATTCCGGGTGGTAGACTCATCCGCCAACTTCGGCAAATAGCCGTCGATCACGTCGATCTCTGCCTGCTCCGCATCGACCAGATCGGTGCGGCCTCCGGCTTGGTACTGCTCGATCGACTCCAAGCGCTGCTTGCGGAGACGGCGCAGAATGTCCACGGCGCGCTCCTCGGAAACGCCCCCAGAGCCATCCTTCTCGGCCTCGATGAATGCCGCCCTGATCATGCGCAGGGCGCGGGTCCGATCCGCTTCCTTGGCCTTCATCGCCGTTGCAAGGTCTGCTTTGATCTGATCGTTCAACGCCATGAGTTCCTCACCGTGGATAAACCAACAGATCTTTGGTATCCCGGAGAAAGCGCACTGTCTGTCGGAGCTTCGAATGAAAAATGTCGTGTTCGTTGCCCCGTTGTTTCGCGAGACAACCAACCGGTATGTCCGAGCGTTCGCCGATCTTCCCGGGGTTCGGCTGGGAGTGATCAGCCAAGAACCCGCGGTGATGATCCCGAAGGATCTCCGCGATCGGGTGCACGCACATTACCAAGTTGCAAACGCCATGGAGGGAGCCGACATCGGGCATGCGTGCAAGGCGTTGCAGCGCTCGATGGGGCCCATCGATGCTTTGCTGGGCGCTTTGGAGCAGCTCACGATCCCCTTGGCCCAAGCCCGAGCGATGGCCGGCATTCCGGGCATGTCCATCGCGGTCGCCCAGAACTTCCGCGACAAAGCGACCATGAAGGACGTACTTCGAAATGCCGGCGTCCCGGTCGCCCGCCATCAACGAGTGACCTCCGCTGCCGATTTATGGTCGTTCGTCGCCGAGGTTGGCTTTCCCGTCGTGGTCAAACCGCCCGACGGTCTCGGCGCTGCCGCCACTTGGCGCTTGGAAAGTCCGGAAGACGCGAACGCCGCCCTAAGCAGGTTTCAGCCCTCCCCTTCCGACCCCTTTCAAGCGGAAGAATTCGTTGTTGGCCAGGAAAACACCTGTGAAACGGTCACCATTCGCGGGCAGCCGGTTTGGCACTCCGGAACACATTATTTGCCGGGGCCCCTGGAGGTGCTCGAAAATCCGTGGATGCAGTATTGCGTCCTCCTCCCAAGAGAAGCGGATGACCCTGATTTTACGAGTTTCCATCCGGTCAACACCGCCGCACTTTCGGCCCTCGGCATGCAGACCGGCCTCTCCCACATGGAGTGGTTCTTCCGCAAGGGCGGAAAGAGTGTGGTTTCTGAAGTGGGCGCCCGCCCCCCGGGCGCGATGATCATGCCGCTGATGCAACACGCCCACCAGGTCGACATGGTGGCGCGCTGGGCGGAACTGATGGTGTTTGAACGCTTTGATCCGCCCACCCGCAAGCTCGCCGCGGGGGTCGCTTTCTTTCGTGGCCAGGGGCTAGGTCGCGTAGTCGCCCTGCATGGTCTCGACAAAGCCCAGGAGGAAGTTGGATCCTTGGTGGTCGACCGCAAATTGCCGGTGATCGGTCAACCGAAGGCGAGTGGATACGAGGGCGAAGGATGGGCGATTGTTCGCCATGAGCGCACCGACGTCGTCAAAGATGCACTCAAGAAGCTGATTTCAACGGTACGCGTCGAACTCGGATAGTCAAGGACGTTTGCGAATCACAACAGATCGTCAAGGGCTTGACGAATCCGGCTAGTTCGTCGGGCGAAAATGTGCAGGCCCCACGCGCTCTCCAGCGCATTCGGCCCGGGCTCCCAAGAGCAACTCGATCCCCAACGACGCGGCGGCCTGACGCCAGCGCCGCCAACTTTCCTGCGTTCCCCCGGGGATCGCCCCGGCGAGCCGTCGCACGACGCCCGGCCCTTCCACCGGCACCGACTCCGCCAACCAACGTGAAATTCGGCGAACGGCCTCCTGTTCCGTCGTTTCGGGAGTCAGGGTCGCCAAGGCCGTCACTCGGCCGGCGTCGAATTTCAACCGCCATACCGGAGCTCCTTCCTCTACGATCTCCACCTGAGCTGGGCCGTCCATAGCGGTCCGAAAAGACAGCTCGAACGCGTCCAAAGCTATAGGAATTTCTGCCTTTTCCAACAACTCCGGGCACCAGCGCGCCAGCACCTCCGGGGGCGCGTCGACGGCGACCCCGTCGTCCACATATTCCAGCCCAAACTCGGTTTCGACGGCCACAACCCGGTCATCTTCTACATCCAAGCGGGAAATCTGTACCTCCCGTAGCACCTCCCCGCCCGCCCCGTAGATCTGATCGCTCTGCCAACTGACCAGCTGTCCCCCTCGCAACGGTCGAAATCGGGCCTGCGGGGGTTGCGCATGGACCGCCCAAGCCAGAGGCCACGGCAGGTCGCGGGTCCCAAAGCGGCGTTCCGCGTAGTCCAACCACAGTGAGGACGCCGGTCCAAAAGCCCATTGCAACCAGTCGGCGTAACTTTCGCCCGAAAACTGGCGGCCGGGCCAACGCGTCGCCAATACGTGCGGCAGGCTCCGCGCCCACCGTCGAATCGGCCAGCTCCATACATGACTTCGTTCCACCGGGCATCGCTCGACATCGCCAAAACCCGCATGCGGCGGCGCGACATTTGGATCCCAAGGCTCCAAAACCAAGCCGGAACCTTCCGGTTGCCAGCCTAAGTAGCGAACTTCGACACCGGTGATCGCCCGCCGAGCGGCCTCCGCCAAAGCAACGGGAGAAGCGCCAAGAACAACCATTCTATTCTGCATCGGGCCGCCGATAGAACCATAGCGCTGTCCGCCCGTAGGTGCGCATTTTCACCAACTCCATGCCTGAAAACGCCTGCGGACAAGTGGTTTTTTCCTCTGCCTCCAGTACCAACCATCGCGTCGCCCGGTGGGCGAGCGCCCCCAAAATCGGTTCCACCGGCAGATCCCAGGGAGGATCCGCAATCACCCCGGTAAATTCGCCTATGGGGGTGGTGAGTAGCAGCGGGTCGGCGCATTCGACTGCCACCTGACCCGCCGAAAGGCCCAGTTGATCCCTTCTCAGCACAATGTCCTGAAACGCCCGCCGACCGATTTCGGTGATCGTCACCTGCGCTCCGCGCGAAAAGGCCTCCAAGCCGAGAAGGCCCGTCCCGCCAAACGCATCCAAAATCCGCTCGCCCGACAAGTCCTGCCCCAGAATCGAAAACAGGGCTTCGCGAACCCGATCCGACGTTGGCCGCACGCCTTCGGCCACGGGAACGCGTACGGTGCGCCCGCGTAGAATGCCGCCGGTGATCCTCGACATTCAGTTCAGGCCACCAGCAGGAGGGCCCATCTTCCTGGGGGGAATCTCCGCTTTCAAGGTCCAGTCGCAGACTCCCTCATGGCAACCGCAGGTATCCAACACCGAAAAACACGGCCGCACCTCGCAGGTCGACATCACATCCTTTGCCGCAGCAGCGGTCGTGCACACCTCCGCCCCACAACCCGTACGCGCACAATCGGCGTCCACACTACACTCGCCGCTCTTCTGCGGTTCTTCCACTCGGTCGCGGCACTGCTCGTACAGGCCCTGTGGGGTCTTCTCCGCCGAGGGCGTATCCGCGGATATAGGCGCCTCCACGGTCGATTCCTGCGACGCCGCAGGCTCCTTTGCACACCCGACGACCAATGCTACCGTCCAAACCCACCGCATGTCCCCTCCCCCTCGGCCCCGCGCGCATCGGCGCCGCAGCCCCAACCCGCCCACTTTGTCACAGAGTGTCAACACTCATCAATCGAAAGTTGGCACGGGATCCTCGCTCCGGCGAACCGGTGCCGCGAATGATTGCGGCCGACTTGAACGTACGCATGGACTGTTTTAAACAGCGCCCACACTCGACCAGCTCGAGCGTGAGGGCTCATGCGCATGAACCACCGCACCACCGTCGCTGCCGCCGTACTTGGCGCGATGCTGGCTGGCGGGCTGCTCCCGGGTTGCGACCCGGCGACAGCCGACAACCAAACCAATCATCAGATCGACTGGCATCCGTTGCTCCCACAAGGAGAGCGGAGTGAAACCCAGATTTCCGCCGGTGTTGTCACCGGCGAAGGCCCGGATCAGCCGATCGCGTTCCCCCACAATCGGCACGTTCAGCTGGATGGCATCCAGTGCGAATACTGCCATTCGGCGGCTCGCAACTCGATACACGCAGGCACTCCGGAAATTTCGACCTGCATGGGCTGCCATAAATCGGTGTTGACGGACTCTCCGGAGATCCAGCTGCTCACCGAATATTGGAATAAAAAAGAGCCGGTGCCATGGAAGAAAGTACACGATCTCCCTGACTTCGTGAACTTCTCTCACAAGCGTCACGTCCGTGCCGGCGTCAATTGCACCGAGTGCCACGGCCAAGTGGCCACACAAGGGCCCAAGTCCTTCAAGGACGCCGAGGGAAATCTTGTTTTTCGTAAGCCTCCCGCGAGCCAGCACGGCGAAGCGGTGCATCACGATGAAGCGGAGTTGGCCAAGCTGACTCCGGCCGAGCGCGCCGCTGCAACCTTGGGAACCCCCGAGAATGTGATGGTACGCGAAGCCACGCTGCAGATGGGTTGGTGCTTGGATTGCCACGCATCGCACCCCTCTGTGGTCGAAAACTACTGTCCGAAGGATGCCTCCGGACAAGACGTCGAAAACTGCCCTGAAGCAAACCTTCGCCGAGCTGAGCTGAAGGATTGCTGGACCTGCCACAAGTGAGCCTGGAGTCAACGCGATGGCTGGCTTAAACCGCCGCGATTTCCTCAAGGCGCTTGGCTTAACGAGCAGCGCCTCGGTCGTGTCCGCTTGCGGACTCGATCAAAACTACTACCGGTCTCCGATCGAGGAGGTGCTGCCCTACGTGGTACGCCCCGAGCAGATCATACCGGGTAACCCCACGTTTTTCGCTACGACGATCACGTATGGCGCCGATGCACACCCCGTGCTGGCCCGCCATCGTGACGGCCGAGTGATCAATGTCGGCGCCAACTTTGCCGCAGCGACGGTGTCCGGTCCGGGCATCCCGACGTCGGCCCTGTTGGAGCTGCAACGTCATTATTCGCCCGACCGTTTTATGGGTCCACGGCTCGATGGTACCCCCATCGAAGACGAGGTTGCCGACGGCAAAGTGTCCCGCTCCAAGTGGGATATTGCACTCGCCGAATTCTCGAAAGCGGTGGCAGACGCCAAGGCGGCTGGCAAGAAGGTGGCGTACCTCGGTCCGCAACGCAGCGGCGCTTTCGTTGACCTGGTGACGGAGTTCACCGGTGGGGAAGCGATCTTCTGGGAGCCCCTGTCTCGCGAAGCAGAGGCGATCGCCGCCGAAAAGCTGTTCGGCAAGCGCGTCCTCCCCGCGTACGACCTCTCGGATTCGCCTTACATCCTCTCGTTTGGCGCGGACTTCCTCGGCACCTGGGGAGGCGCCAGCCTGCAATCCCAGTACGCCAAGGCCCGCAACCCCAACCATGGCCAGTTCATCGCACGCTTTGCGTTGGTTTCCGCCCACCGCGGTCAGACCGGCGCAAATGCCGACGATTGGTTCCAGGCCGCTTCCGGCAGTGAAGCGTTGGTAGCTCTGGCCATCGCCAAGCTCGTCGACGAGCAATTGGCCGGCGCGCACCAAGGCAATCTCGGACCTCTATTGGCTCAAGCCGATGTGGAAGCAGCCGTGACCGCGTCTGGCCTTACCAAGGCCGATTTGGAGGCGATCGCCGCGCAGTTTGTCGCAGCCAAAGGGATGGCCGTTGCGCTTCCCGGCGGTGTAGCCGGCGCTTCGGCCGCCGCCACCGAACTGGCCGTCGCCACCTACGTGCTCAACCTCGTCTCCGGAAACCGCGGCAACAAGTCCTTCGGACTCGGCCCGGTGTATGCAGGTCCGATACACGACATTGGTCGAGTCGAGCAGCTGATCAAAGACATGAACGCCGGCGCCGTCGGCGTGCTGATCGTCGATGATCTAGTAAACCCAGTTTACAATCTGCCCGCCTCCTCTGGCTTCGCGGAAGCCCTGGCCAAGGTCACCCTGGTGTCCGCTGCCAGCCACCCCAATGAAACCAATGCTGCGGCGAAGCTCGTTCTTCCGAGCGCCGACGCCTTCGAAGATTGGGGCGATGAAGAGCCCGCGGTCGGTCTGCACCTCCTGCGTCAGCCTTCGATGTCCCCTTTGGAAGGCATCCGCGCCGACAAAACCCGGTACCACTACGAGCCCCGCTCGCTCGGAGATGTGTTACTGGCGGTCGGCCGCTCGCTGGGAATGGACGTTCCTCCTATTGTTGGTGGCATCGTCATCGAGGGTTCTGCCCCCGTCTCCGGCTTCTCGGCCAAGAACTTCCGCGACTACGTCAAAGCACGTTGGGAGCGGGAAATCTACCCCAAAGCTGGCTCATCGCTGGTGTTCGAACGCTGGTGGGAGCAATCCCTGATGGACGGCTTCGTCGACCTGCGCACGCGCGCTGAAGGTCGGTTGGCGCTCGATCCTGCCGATGTCGTCAACACCGATTTTGCCTTTTCCAAGACCGCCGCTGCGGCCGAGGGTGGCAAGTACACCTTGATCGCCTATCCTCATCCGTTCCGGCACGATGGCCGTTACGCCAATGAGCCTTGGGCACAGGAAGTTCCGGATCCGATGACCGGCCAAGTGTGGGATTCGTGGGTAGAAATCCACCCCGACACCGCACAGGAACTCGGACTCGCCGACAGCGACCTCGTCGAAGTGTCGGTGGGCAGTCAGAAGTTCCAGGTTGGCGTGCAGCGCTACCGCGGCGTCCGCAAGGACACCATCGCCGTCGCGTTCGGCCAAGGCCACACCGCGGCAGGCCGGTACGCTCAATCGGTCGGTGTGAACGTCGCTTCCGCCCTCGCCGTGGTCAAGGACACCTCCGGCGCGATGGTGTGGCAGCAGGCCAAGGCGAATGTCGCCAAGGTCGGGAAAACCGACTTGGTGACCACCTTTGGCAGCGACTTTGACCACAAGCGCGGCATCGGTGTGGTGGTTTCTGCGGCCGAGCTCGCCGAAAAGGGCGATGAGCCCGCGCATCACGACCCCAACTTCCCGCTGCACTACAAGACCGGCGAGCTGACCGGCCTGGTTTGGCCGCAGCTGGACGAGCGTGTCACTGCAAAAGGCACAACCGACCTCTACCCTCTGCCGGATCATCCCACCTACCGCTTCGGCATGACGGTTGACGTCAACGCTTGCAACGGCTGCGGTGTGTGCGCGATCGCCTGCTACGCCGAGAACAATCTCTCGGTCGTCGGCAAGCAGAAAGTGCGCGAAGGCCGAGAGATGGGTTGGATCCGGGTCAACCGGTACTGGTCCGAAGATGGCGAATCGGATGGCGTCAAGGAAATCCGCTTTGTTCCGATGATGTGCCAGCACTGCGGCCACGCCCCTTGTGAGTCGGTTTGCCCGGTATTGGCGACCTACCACACGATCGACG
Source organism: Pseudomonadota bacterium (assembly GCA_005797785.1). GTDB lineage: Bacteria > Myxococcota_A > UBA796 > UBA796 > SYKL01. The sequence goes on from SYKL01000481.1 coordinate 7,719, forward strand.
GCCTCAACGCCATGATCTACAACCGCTGCGTAGGCACGCGTTATTGCGCGAACAACTGCCCCTACAAAGCGCGCCGCTTCAACTGGCATTCGTATGTTTGGCCAGAGCCGTTCAACTTCCAGCTCAATCCTGACGTGACCGCCCGCACCATGGGCGTCATGGAAAAATGCACCTTCTGCGTGCAAAGGATCCGGGCCATCAAGAGCGCCGTCAAGAGCGAGGGTTTCAACACCCACGTGTCCGACAAGGATCTGCGTCAATTGCCAGCATGCGTCGAGGCTTGCCCAAGCCAAGCGTTGACCTTCGGCAATCTAAACGATCCCGAGTCTGTACCCGCCCGAAGCCGCCAATCCCCGCGACACTACGAAGTGTTCGGTGATCTGAACGTCTTCCCGGCGGTCAACTACTTGGCCAAAGCTTCCTTTACGCCTCCTCCACGCCACCACGGCGGTCACGGCGGTGGGCATGAAGAAGGGCAGGGTGGCGAGCACGAAGGGGGCCACGAGGCCCACGAAGGCTCACACGAAGCCCCGAAAGAAGACCATAACCCTTCCAAACAACCCGCTGAGCATCACTGAGGAGAGACCGCGTGTCTGCCATCCAGCCCAACGTCCATCCGGGCGCGAACGGTGACCCGAATCGGCCCGCTCTCTATTCCTCGGCCAACCGCGATATTTTGCGGGTGATGCTGAAGCCCACCGTCCTGTGGGCTTTCGCATTCTCTTTGGCCCTAATCTCCATGGTAATCGGCGGATATTGCTGGTATTACCAGGTTATCTGGGGTATGGGCTACGCCGGGATCACTCACCCCACGTTCTGGGGTGTGTACATCGTCGACTTCGTTTTCTGGGTTGGTATCGGCCACGCAGGAACACTGATCTCCGCGATTCTGTACCTGGTTCGTTCGCGTTGGCGGACAGGCGTCTACCGCGCCGCCGAAGCCATGACCGTGTTCGCGGTTATGACCGCCGGTCTGTTCCCGGTGCTGCATCTCGGCCGTTGTTGGCAGATGTACTACTTCTTCCCGTACCCCAACCAACGCCAACTGTGGATGAACTTCAAGTCGCCGCTGATGTGGGACGTGTTCGCCATCAGCACGTATTTGACGGTTTCCTCGGTATTCTTCGTGATCGGACTCATCCCCGACATCGCGATCGCCCGAGACCACGCCACCGGATTGGTAAAGCAAGTTTACGGTCTGCTGGCGCTCGGTTGGCGCGGCACCGGCCGCCAATGGCGCCACTTTGCAGCCGCTTACGGCTTCTTCGCCGCCTTCGCCGCCCCCCTGGTTCTCTCCGTGCACTCGGTCGTTTCCTGGGACTTTGCTACGGCGAATACCGCCGGATGGCACTCGACCATCTTCCCTCCCTACTTCGTCGCCGGCGCCATCTACTCGGGATGCGGCATGGTGCTCACCCTGCTCATTCCGATGACCTACCTGTTCAAGTGGCACGACTACGTCAACAATTGGCACTTTGAGAGCCTAGCGAAGATGTGCATGCTCACCAGCGCCATCCTGACCTACGCCTACAGCGTCGAGTATTTCATCGCTTGGTACAGCCAAAACCCCTACGAGCAAGCGATCTTCTACTGGCGCGCCACCGGTGAATACGCCTGGGCCTTCTGGTTGATGGTGTTCTGCAATTGCATCGCACCGCTGCCGTTCTACTTCAAGAAGGTTCGCACCAGCCCCGTCTGGCTGTTCGCCATCAGCATCCTGATCAACATCGGCATGTGGATGGAGCGGTTCAACATCGTCGTCTCCTCACCGGCGCACGACTTCGATCCCGCCACTTGGGGCATGTACAGCCCAACTTGGGTCGAGTGGGGCATCACTCTCGGTTCCTTCGGTTGGTTCTCGTTCTGGTTCCCCCTGTTCTGCAAGACGCTGCCCGCGATTGCGATCACGGAAATCAAGGAAATGATCGCGCCCCCCATGAAGGGCGGCGGGGAGAAGCACGCATGAGCGGCGCACACGCACAATCCGAGGGCTCGCACGCCGGCATTCGCGTCAAGGGCGTGTACGCCCACCTCGACGAAATGCTCACGGGAATCGATCGCCTCAAGAAAGCAGGAATCAATGGCTTCGACGTCGTTGCCCCGCTTCCGCGGCACGAGATCGAAGAAGCGGTCTACGAAGGTCAGCCCTCGCCGGTACGGTGGTGGACGCTGATCGGCGCCATGACTGGGATCACCAGCGGTCTGCTGATCACCTCCCTCACCCACATGGACTGGCCGATGATCATGCCGGGCGGCAAGCCGGTCGTTTCGCTGCCCACGTTCGCGATCATTATGTTTGAATGTACCATTCTCGGCGGTGCGATGTTCACGCTGTTGGGCATGATCATTCACGCTGGTCTTCCCTCCTTTGGTCTGGACAAGGCCATCCAGGATCCCCGCTTCTCCGACGATAAATTCGGAATCGTGTTCACCCGCGCGTCCACCAAGGACGCTGACCGCATCGTCGATCTGCTTCGCGGATCCGGGGCGATCGAAGTCACCACGGGCGACGACACGATTTATGAGGTGCCGAATGTTTAGCCTCCGCAGCTTGGTGTCCACCCGGCGCCGGCGCATCGCTTCAGGCATCGGAGTTGCAGCAGCTCTGATGGGAGCCTCCACTGTCGCTTTTGGTTTGCCATGGGACCTCGACATGGTCGATTCCCAGATGGTGAAGGCCTACGAACAGCCAATGACGGGCCTCCCCGAAGGCGTGGTCTCTCAGCCCAATGTGCTTAGCCCCAAGCCGTTCGTCGCATCTTACGGTGACTTTCCGCACACTTCCCCCGAAGCCGACGCCTTGCGGGCGCCGTTTCCAGCGGATGACGCGGTCCTAGCCGAAGGCGAAAAGTACTATGGAATCTACTGCACGCCCTGCCACGGCGACGGGGTAACGGTCGGACCGGTGGCCAAGAAGGGCGTTCCCGCGCCTCCATTGTACGGTGCAAACGGCGTTCTGCACACCCGCCTGCCCAAAAACGCGCCGATGACCGACGGTTATCTGTACTTCACGATTCGAAAAGGCAGCCTGAGCACGGTGATGCCTGCCTACGGCTACACCATGACCGAAGAAGAGATGTGGTCGATCGTTCACTGGGTCCGGGCTTCTGACGCCAAAGTCGTCGCCGCCGAACCGCCAAAAGCACCTGAGCCCGCCCCAGAAGGCGCCCCCGTTGAGGAGAAAACCCCATGAGCGGCCATACGCCTGATGTGTCGGCGATCATTGAGTCGATCCCTTCCCGAAAAGTGCCCGCCCCGGTCCTGTTCGCTGGAATTGGCGCGATGGTTTTGGGTGTGGGTGGCTTCATCCTTGGTTTGACGCGGGATCCCGTGTGGGCCTGGGGCGCACTGTTGGTCGCTTTGGTGTACACCATGGCGCTCGTTCAGGGCGGCGTGATCTTTTCCGCGATTTCCACGTTGACGTGGGCGCGTTGGAGCCAGCCGTTACGCCGGGTCGCCGAGTCCTTTGGTGCGGCATGGTTGGTGCTGTACCCGATTTTCCTTTTGTTCCTGGTGTTTGGGCTCAAGGTGTTCCCATGGCACCCCAATACGATCGTCGATGGTGGCCAGGTGTCGCTCGCGGCCCACAGTGGCGCGGTGCTGTTTGAATCCAAGCCCTTCTGGCTGTCCCCGAGCACATTCCTGGTGCGCCAGGCGGTCGGCGTTCTGTTCCTGGCCGGCCTGTCGCTGCTCTACATTCGTGCTTCCCTTCGCCCCGACATGATTTTGGCCAAGGCCAGGCTCGGCGATCGTGCTCCAGCTTGGTGGGGTTCCCTCATCGGCGGGGCCGGCAGCTTGGAAGCGGAGATCGACAAGGGTCAAAACCGGCAGACCTTCCTCGCCGGCGCGATTGTCATCACCTACGCCATCGTCATGTCATTGGTCGGTTTCGACCTGATCATGTCCCTCGCGCCCCACTGGTATTCCAACATGTTTGGCGGTTGGTTCGCGAGCTCGAGCTACTGGCTCAGCATGCAAGCCATCGGTCTGTTCTCACTGGTGGCGCGCGACTGGCTCGGTCTCAAGGGCTGGATCAAACTGAAGACCACCCACGACCTTGGCAAAATGATCTTGGCGTTCACCATGGCTTGGGCCTACATGACCTTCGCCCAGTTGATGCCGATCTGGTACACCAACATGCCAGAAGAAACCTCCTTCTTGATGCTTCGGTTCGACACCCCTTGGAGCTGGCTCACCCAGACGGTAGCCGTCATGTGCTTCCTCATGCCGTTCACCGTGTTGGTGTCGCGCGGTATCAAGAAGATGCGCGGTCCATTCGCCGCATTGCTCGCCTGTATGATGACCGGCGTGTTCCTTGAGCGTACGCTCCTGATCATGCCGTCGATCTACAAGGGCGACACCTTCCCGGTGGCCGACTTCCTGCTTGTTTCCATCCCCGTATGGCTGGGAATGTTGGGTTTGTTTGTAACCTTTGTGACGCAGTTCATTTCCCGAGTGCCCACCCTTCCGGTGTCCGAGCCGAAGCTGGCGGACCATCCTTGGGATGTGCATGCGCACTCCTTGGATTCGCACTCGACGCACTGAGGTCCACGCTCGAAACACCCGTTCCAACGGGTGCAGGTTTAGAAAGGCCGGCCATCGCCGGCCTTTTCGTTTGTCCGAGCATGGGAGCCTAAAAGGCCGGCTCGCGCCCGCTTTTGGCCTTTCCGTTCGACCGTGTTAGTGAACGGTGACCGAGGTCGCCATGGAACTGTCCGGGAAAATCGCCATCGTTCCTGGTGCAAGCCGTGGAATTGGCCGCGCCATCGCCGTGGAGTTGGCCGCCGCGGGTTGCCGGGTCGTAATCAACTACCGAAACGGCGCCAACGAAGCGGAAACACTCGCCACACAGCTTCCCGGTTCGCTGGCCGTACAGGCGGACGTCTCGACGACCGATGGCTGCGAATACTTGTTTAAAGCAGCGGAAGCCCTGGGACCCGTGGACATTCTGGTCAACAAGGCCGGGATCACCGACGACACCCTGATGTTGCGCATGACCGACGATCAGTGGGACCGGGTGTTGAATGTGAACGCCAGCGGGCCGTTTCGGATGACTCGGGCGGTGCTGCCTGGCATGGTCAGCCGCCGCGCGGGCACGATCATCAACATCGTCAGCGTCTCGGGGATCCGGGGCAATGCAGGCCAAGTCAACTACGGTGCCTCCAAAGCTGCGGTGATCAGCATGACCCAGAGCCTCGCCAAGGAGATCGCCCGTCGAAACATTCGGGTCAATGCGGTCGCACCCGGGTTCATCTCCACCGATATGACCGCGCGCCTGCCCGACGAGGTCATCCAGGGGGCCACCGCCGCGATCCCCATGCGTCGGGTCGGAAAGCCCGAAGAAGTTGCTCCATTGGTCCGTTTTCTGTGCGGACCCGGGGCCAGCTACATCACCGGACAGGTGTTCGCGGTCGACGGCGGCCTGACCGCATAGTAAAGCCGTTTACTATTTCGAAGGGCGCCCTCAATTCATGTCTCCACCGACGTTTCCGGCGAAGGTGTTGGAGGTCAGGTAGGATGGCGGGCAGCCGTCCGCGCAGAAAATTCCGTACGCGGTCAACCAACTGTCGTGAATGAAGTTGCCCGACAAGGTTGGCGCCGGCGCGCCCGCCGCGACAAAAATAGCGCCCGATTGTGCATCTCCGCCGGCGTAGCCATCGCTATTGGTGATGGCG
>SYKL01000005.1 GCA_005797785.1 Pseudomonadota bacterium
GGAAAAAGTTCGCTGAGCTCGATCTGGGTGGACAGACCTGCCTTCTGGATCGCCAAGGCGTGGAGCGCGCGGCCACGACCGCTTGGCGCGGCCGAAAAAGGGACAGGAATGCTCGCCCAACGCCCGGGTGGATCGACTCTTTTCTCGCTGAGTTGCCGGAGACCTCGGTGGTGTTCGCGAGCGTTCGGGAGGTGCCCGTCGAGGGCGAACCCCTCTGTGATCTCGAGGTTCGTCCAGAACTTCAGGGCGCGGTGGTGGTTCTCGAGGACGGTCAGGTGCGTGCGATGGTCGGCGGCAACGACAATCGCAACTTCAACCGGGCCACGGCCCTTCGGCAGCTCGGTTCGACCTGGAAGCCGCTGGTGTACCATTCGGCGTTGGAACTGGGATGGAGCCCGCTGGACCGCCTCGACAACACCCGAAATGTGTTTCCATTTAGTACGACTTTTTACTATCCGAGCCCGGACCACTCGCCGGACCCGGTGGTCTCGATGTCCTGGGCGGGTGTCAATTCCGAAAACCTAGCTTCGGTCTGGTTGTTGTACCACCTTACCGACCGATTGACGCCGGAGCAGACCGCGGCGTTGGCCTCGGCAGTGGGGCTCGCCAAACTCCCCGAGGAATCCGAAAAGGACTACCAACGCCGTATTCAAAAGGAAGGCATCCTGCCGACGGAGGGCCGGGTGGCGGAGGGCATCTTCCTCCAGTCGCGAGCGGAGGTCGCCTCTAAGCTGGAGGATCCCGATGAGGCGCTCGCGTTGTGGTCCATGCTGTACGGGTGGGGTTTCGCCAATGAACGTGCGAGAGGAGGCGAACCAAAGGCACTTTCGAACTCTTGGTTGTCGGTGAACGTCCAGGTGGAGCCGTGCGTCGAACAATACCGACGCTTGGAGCAGCAGATCGGGGAGGGGGCGGTGTTGCCATCCGAGCTTCCGGATCTGCGTTATTGGGTGGATGGAAGCCAGCTTCGAGTTTCCTGCGGAAAACCGCCAGAAACTGCAACAGAGTGGTTGCCCGAGTTTGCGGGTGTGCAGGTCGCCGGAACAGAAGAGGAGTCCAAAGGACTGTTTTCGAAGTGGTTTGGAAAGGAGGAGCCCGAGCCGGCTTCCGGCCTTCAATTGGCGCCGATTGGTGAGCTTCGCATCGACGACCGCCTGTCGCTTTCGACCGTGCGAGCGGTGGAAAGCGCCAATGCACTGCGGGAGGCGACCCTGGAGGCCGAAGGGATCACCAACGCACGGCTATACGAGCCGGAGATATTGTATTGGCACCAGGATTTTCGGGTCCTGCTCGGCATGAAATACGTCGCTCGGCTTGCCGAGGAATATGGGGTTCGCACCGAGATCAAGGAAGTGATGTCGATGCCTTTGGGGGCATCCGAGGTCACCCTGGAGGAACAGACGGCCGTTTACGAGGGGATTACCACCGGGCTCGCGTGGGATTTTCCAGGGCAGGTGCCGAACGGCGTGCTCGGTGGAACCGAGGTGCCTGCGGTTCCCGCGCCCACGCTGCTGATCGCGGAAATCCGCGACGTTGATGGTCAAGTGCTTTACCGTGCACAACCCACCTCGCGCGAGGTGGCGTCGCCACTGGTGGCACAGATGACGGCGGACATCCTCCGAAATGTGGTGTTGTATGGTACCGGGCGCCGCGCGATGGAAGCGGTGGATGCCGGCGTTCCATTGCCGGTGCTGGGAAAGACCGGCACGACCAACGATTACAAGAATGTCGCCTTCATCGGGACCGCACCCCGGTGGTTGGAGGACACGCTGTTCTCGGTCGAAGACGGCTTTACGGTTGGGGTTTATGTGGGCTACGACGACAACCGGCCGATGGAGTCCGGCAACATTCGCATGGCGGGCGCCAGCGGTGCGCTGCCGGCGTGGATTGGCACCGTTCAAGGCCTTATGTCGGCGGATCTTTTGGGGCGCGCTGCGACGGAAGGGGATGGGCAATTGAAGGCATCCGCTGACCTGCTTCGGGTGCCCGTCGACGAGAACGTGGGCCTGCCGATTCCAGATCCGCCCGCCCTGGACCCGGCCATTCGCGTACCGTCGGTCCTGTCCCGCCCAGCGGTGTCCGCCGCGGTGGCGCTGGAGGGCCTGGAATCCCTTGGCGAGGGGTCGGATCGTCCGGTGCGTATCGCGCCCACGATGGAGGATGCGGCTCGGGAAGAGGCGATTCGGCGGATCTTGAACGATCCCAACGAAATTCCTTCGGTGTGGGACCAGCGCTGATCGCGGGGTGTCGACGGCCCGATCGCGGTCTGGACGTCGTCCGGTTCACATTCCGGGCGTCGTGGCCGGGCACGCCCTTTCTACGCTTCTCCCCTTACCGTCATCACCCGCACCACCCCCCGTCGGACTTCGAGCGATGCTGAGACCCAACCGAAGCGAGCGTCCTGGGCGCTGAAGTCCAGCTCAAAGGCGTCGCTGCCGCCCCGGATTTCTACCGAAAATCCGCCCCAGACCGGGTCAAGCAATTGACGCGCTACATGCTCCCAAGTCGCCCCTGGCGCGATGCCAAGGCGCACACACTCTCGCCTGAGCAGCGGCGAGTAAAAGCAGCGTTCGTAGTCATGTTCGTGGACGAGCGTGACCGCTGGCGATGCCGCGCTTTCAACCAACGTTCTTGCTTGGGATAGCCACCACTGATGGTGGTCAAGTAGGCTGGGAGCGTCATGCAGAGTGGCGCCGAGATCCGCGATGCGCTGCAACGCATCGTCGCGAAAAACCGGAAGCCCGGACTCGAAGCGCCGCGCGAAAACATACCAGCGACCCAGACTGTGGAGCTGACCGTCGACGATCACGGAGCAGTCGGTCCCCATCACCCCAGCGCCTGTTGAATGTCCAACCCCGCGTCCGAATACGTCATCTGCAGCGCTCGCCATTTATCCGCCGCCGATTCGCACATGTGGATTTCTAGACGGTCGGGCCAGCAGTCAACGCGCCAATACCCGCTCCCAGAATGCCCCTGGGGTCGCATCAACAGGCGAAGCACCCACTCGGCGTCGGGGAGTTGGGAAGGAGTTTGCAGATCCGTTCGCCAGCGGTCGAGACTGTCTGGATCGATGACATGGCTCAGGTCCGCCAAGAGAGCCTCCTGTGGGCTAATTCATTCACTAGTGAAGGGAGGAAGCAGGAAGGCCATAAGTCGGTTTCGTAACTACCCCATCTCCGGCCCGCAAACCGGCGTGACCGTCCACTCTTGGGTAAGGGCGGTCTTGGTGGCCTGTTTCGATGCGCTTCAAAATACGACGGCCCGATAGTCAA
>SYKL01000482.1 GCA_005797785.1 Pseudomonadota bacterium
CGAACTACCTCTCCGCTTTTCCAGCCACCATTTTCTGGAACTTCGATCTCTAACGTTCGCCCATAAACCGCTTCCATCTCCAAGAGTTCCGGACACCGTCGCCTACCCTTGTTTACCCGCAATTGAACTACCGCGGGCACGACTTTATCCGCAATCTCGGCGATCTCTTCGCTGACCACCCGCGCTGGAGCAGCGGCTTCCGCATCGGCAAGGAACCACATGGGCTCTCCGAAGGTCTGCAACATTCGCAACACCTGAACGGTATACTCCCACGGGGGATCGCCCATGCCAACCACCCGCGCCGACGTCGCTGCTGCCCTCTCTGTGCACGAGCCCGCGGTCCTGCGCGCCATTCTGGAGGCCGCCGACGTCAACACCGGGGACGCCACCAGCCCCACCGCGCTCGCCCAGCGGATCGCTGACGGCCTCTGGTGGAACTACTGCACACCCGCCGGATACGCCGTCGATCGCACCTCTTTGGAGGCCATCGTACAGCACGTCGCTCGACGACTAAAATGCACCTTGCCCGAAGGCGATGTCTGGACGCAGCTCGACGCGATGACCCAAGAACTTGGACGAACCACCGCCACCCGACTTTCCGGGGAGGGCGTCGCCTTTGACGATCTCGATCCCTCCCTTCATCGGCGGCTAGGAATTTCCTGGCTTCCCACAGCAGTTGCGGCAAGCGGTGGAGCGTCCGCCCTGGGCGCCAAGGTGATCGGCGGCTGGGTGGTGGGGATAGGCAAGACTCCAATCGGGCAATGGCTACCGTATATCCCCCGCATTGGCCCCATATGGAATCGGGTCGCCAAGCTTTCGGGCGTCGCCGCTGTGGTCGGAGGACCCCTGGCGATCGCCCTTTCTACCGTGGCGATCAACGCCTCGCTTGGCACCAACTACCAGCGCTTGGTGCCGCTGCTGCTCGGAATTGGCGCCCTACGACCGCGACCGGTGGAGGAGGCCCATCTACCCTGCTGATTTGCTCGCCACAGAGCGCAGGTGTTCCAGCACGTGCCCCAAGGTCTCGGCACTCTGACGTGTGTTTTCCTCAATCGCGCGATGCATGTGGACCATGTCGCCCAGCACGTACATGAAAATGAAGTAGGTCGCCGCCAACAGAAGGTATCCACAACTCATCAAGATCGACAGAAACAGATTGAACGCCAACGCGTAATTGGGACCGACCGTCTGCGCCGTGGCCTGCACAGCAGATGGCAAGACCGAGAGGCCAATTGTCCAGGCGGATGCCGCCAACCCGATGAGTACGCCCACCCAAGCGTTCAGTTTCACCAGCACGCCAAAAACTGCAGTGACCCAGTATTTTCGAGATACTCGCATGTTCCCCCCGGAGCCATTCTACCGAGAACGGCCCACGCGTCGACAGGGGGCCGCCGCACCTAAGGTGCATCTCCACGTTGCACCTGCGGCAGGCCATGTTTGGCGGTGACCTTGTCGTAATAGTCAATCACTTGACGAACATACGCGCGTTTTTCGCGGTACGTTCCAGGGTAAAAACTGCGCTTGAACCCATGCAAAACGACATTACGCAGCTCGGCCGGCGTCAGGTGAAAGGCATCGCATGCGAGCTTCAGCTCGCGGCTGACCGTCGTTCCTGACATCAACCGGTTGTCCGTGCAGAGCGTGACCGACAGTCGATCCCGCACCATCCTACCAAAGGGATGGTCCTCTACCCGGCGGAACTCCGGCATCGTCTGAAGATTGGACGTAATACACACTTCGAGAGTGACCCGACGATCGGCGATATACTCCGACAATCGGCGCACATACCGGTGAGGATCTTCCTCCACTTGCACCCGATCGGCCGAATACAGATGCGTGCCGTGTCCGATCCGATCCGCGTGGAGTTTGGTGATCGCCTGGAAGATACTCTCCGGACCATACGCCTCACCTGCATGAACCGTCTTTTTCATGAAGTTCTTGTGGGCGAGATCGTAGGCTTCGATATGATCGGAAGCCGGATTGCCGGCTTCCGCGCCCGCCAAATCGAACGCAACGATGGGCAAACCAAGGCGATCCCGCACATCGATCACCGATCGAGCCAACGAAAGTGACGCAATCCCGTATACAGTCGATATCGGCCATCCATCGAGTACCCGAGTTAGATCCTTGAAATACGGCCCGAAACCTCCTGTAAACATCCGCATCGCGCAGGCGATGATTCCATACCGGAACGGAGGCACCCCACCCGTCTTCACGCCTTCCGTGGCTTCGTGCTGCCTTCTCACTCGATCCAAACCGCGATCCACCGCAGCGAGCACCCGTTCGATGCCCAAGCCCGGCCGAACGTGAAGCTGTGGTGCAAACCTCACTTCCAGGTAGTGAACGCCTTCCGCGAGGCAGTCCTCGCCAAGCTCAAAAGCCACCCTTTCCAGCGCCTCCTCGTCCGTGAGCACCGCACAGGTATAGGCAAATCCATGCAGATAGTCGGGTAAATCCCGATAAGTTTCCTTGAACACTTCCTCGCGAAGGCCCTCAGGAGTGTTGGACGGTAGCTTGACCCCTCGTTCCTTGGCCAGCTCAATCAGCGTCGGCAGACGCAACGATCCGTCGAGATGGCAGTGGAGATCGGTCTTTGGCAGCGCCGCGAGCAACGCGTCGGAATACATCACACCCCCTGTGCATAAAAAGAGACTTCCGCGATGCTGCTCAGTAGCGGCCTGATGAGCAATCCGCACGATCATCATCTGTTCGCACTTGAAAGGCAGGCGCGGGGTTGCTAGGCAGTCGCGAACGCGCCGCTCGGCGCCATGGAGCTTGACCGTGCAGCTGCCCCACTCAATGCGCGAATCCCTGGTCGACGAAATCGATGAATTTCTACAGGCATTCTCATCGGACCCCGAGCCAGAGCAGGTCGCCAACTTCATCGTTGAGCAGCTGGAAAGCTACGCCGACAGTGAAGGAATCGACGATATTCTCCAGACCTTGGAGGAAGAGGGCGAGCTCGAAACCTCATTGATGGAAACCCTCGAGAGCGAAATGGGCTCCAACGATGAATTTTAGTACACCGGCGAAGAAGTCGTCTCCCTGCTTGAGCGGATTGGCGGCCTCGAGTGGTCCGACGCCAACGACGATGACGACGACG
>SYKL01000483.1 GCA_005797785.1 Pseudomonadota bacterium
CAGCAGCTCCTCGCCCTTTTCATTGTTCGCAACGACTCTTCGAAGAGTCGCCCGATCCGCGTCGAGCCACACGCCCAAGGTCGTCTTGGACGGCCCTCGCATTTTCACGCGAAAACCGTCCACTCCCGCGTTCTCAACTGAATCAATTCTCGCAGAATCCATAGGGAAATCGCCGACCAACAGCGCCAAGACGTCATCCATGCCGGCGGACTCATTGGTCGCCTCGCGCATGACTTTCTCAGCATCCAAGGCAGAATAATACCGCTTCTGGGAGGGAATCACGATCGCCAAACCCGCACCGTCCCCAGCGATAGTTGCGAGAGTTCCACCGATCAAGCCGAAAATTTCAATTCGGCCCCGCCCCGGCCGATCGACCACCAGCCCGCCCGTGGTGGAGCCAGCGATCCCCAAGGGGTCACTTTTGAGTTTGATCGCAAACTTTGCCTTCATGGGATTGGGCACCTGCCTTTCCCGGGCAAGCTGCACGATGGAAGTTGAACTTCCACCAAGGCTCTCCACATTCCCAGGATGACATGCCATGGCCAGCGACAACGCCCACCAGAGCAACCGCGACGGCGGCGCAGCCATGAACTCCCCCTGAGGGCTGTATAAGGCGGAGGAAACGAGGTGGCCAGAAGGCCCCGGCCGGGTCAGGAGAGGGCATGGCAGTGGATCGGAGCTGGGCCCTTACCGCGATCGCGTCCGCCTGTATGGCGCTTGCAAGCCCCACACTTTCGGGTTCGCTGTTGTTTTTCGTCGGAGTGACGTGCTGGGCCCACGCCACTGCCTCCAACTCCAGCGCTCACTTCGGGAAACACTTTGTGGTTTGCTTACTTTGGCAACTTGGTCAAATTTCTTGGTTTTACACAACCTGGAGAGATTTCAGCGGTAGTTCACCCTTTTTCCCGTTCCTATGCCTTTGGACTCTGCAGCTCTGGCCTCCGTTGCTGACCGCGCTCCTCGCCTCGACACTGGCCCACCGGCGGTGGCCCATTTCTGCCGCCTGGGGCGTGGCCTGGACCGCCGGAGAGGTGCTGTGCGCTCTTCAGCCCATCCCACTCACCCCCTCGCTCTGGAGCACCGATTGGACGCTTTGGGTATGGCTTGGAGCGCTCGGGGGGAGGGCGATCCTGTCGGGCGGCTGCGTCGCCGTCGCGCTGCTGCTCACCACCCATTGGCGCGCCGCCGTTGGGCTCTCGATCTGTGCGCTCATTCCTGCGTTCGTTCATCGCCAAGACGACCATGGAACAGCCCTCACCGTGGGCATTGTTCAGACCAATTTGGACCCCTTCAACGGCAGAACCATGAGTCAGTGGCCCCAACAAGCGGAACAGCTGGCGACCCTCATCACAAGCACCGAGGCACAGGTGATCGTCACCCCCGAAGGAGCTTGGCCGTTTCCCATCCGCTCCTCCGCCGAACGGAAATCTCTCCCTTCCTCCTGGACCGTTCCCACCGTTCTGGGCGTCAATCTCGATGCACACAACTCCTTAGCGCTCGTCCTCAACGGCCAAGTATCCGACACCATCGACAAGGAGCGCCTGGTTCCGTTGGCAGAACGAAAGTGGCTCGGCTTTGGAAAAGAGCGATATCAACCAGGAAACGGGGAGCGAGTCTTTACGGTAAATGGTGCACGGGTAGGTGGGCTCATCTGCTACGAGGACGCACATCCCCGGCCGGTATCCAATGCCAGCAAGCAAGGAGCGGAATGGTTGCTCGCAGCGACCAATGACGGATGGCTGGGACCCAGCCGCGGCGCCGATCTGCACCTCGCCGCGAGCCGACTTGCTGCCATTGAAAGCCGATTGTGGCTCGTTCGGCCGACCACTACGGGATACTCTGCTGTGGTTTCACCCACGGGAGACGTTGTGTGGCGCAGCGCGTGGGATGTCACCGGCCCAGGCACGACCCATGCTCAGGCGATTTTCACCCGTCGAGTCCGTTTTGCCGGCGCATCCTGCTATCCGTGGCCCTCGTTGATCGCCGGCATCGCAGCCATGTTCGGCCTTTTTTCTCGCCGGCTTCGATGAAGACTCATCTGTACGCTTTCTACTTCGCAAACCTGGGCAGCATCGCCTGCGCCCCGTTCTTTGCGGTCGAACTTTATTCACGCGGAATTCCCCTCCCCCTGGTGCCCGCGCTCCTATCGGTCATTCCAATGGGAATCCTTCTTGGTGGACCGGTTTGGGGGTGGGTGGCCGATCGGACGGGGGCGCCGCGCTCGGTACTCGTCGGAGCCGCGCTGGCTGCGGGAGCCGTCAACACCACCTTTGCGCTCACCGACAGCCCATTCTTTATGGTTGCGGGTCTATTTTTGTGGAGTGTCTTACGCGCGGCCCAGCTTCCGATCGCCGACAACCTTACGGTTCAATTTCTCGGCGCAGACCGATCAACGTACGGTCAAATCCGTGGATTTGGTTCCGTCGGCTTCATGCTCGTCGCCTTCGTCGGCGCTGCGCTCCGAGCCGAATCACCCGGCGCCCCTTTCCTGATCGCCGCCGCCCTGTCCTGGAGCTCGGCGCTGCTCGCGCTGCGGCTCCCGGAAACTACTCGATTTCAACCCAAGCACTCCCCTTGGTCTTTGTGGCGCTCCTCAGGTTTATTTATACTCATATGTTTGCTTCAGGGTGCAACGCTCACAGGTTTCGACAACTTCTGGTCGGTACACACGGAGCGCCTGCACCTCGATCCCAGCTTTTCCGGCGCGGGTGTAGCGCTCGCGGCGTTGGTGGAAATCGTCATCATGGCGCTGGGAAAGCCGCTTCTAAGGCGCTTTGGGGCGGTAACGATGATCCAGTTTGCGGCCGCAATGGAGGTGCCGCACTGGTTGCTAACCGCCACCGTCGCCGAACCAACCCTGTTGGTGGCCGCACAGGCACTGAGGGGATTTGGGTTTGGCGCCTTCTGGATCGCAGGCGTCGCCTGGCTGTCGGATCGCGCGCCCAAGGGACTCGAAAACTCCGCACAAGCGATACTGCCCGTCGCCAGCTTTGGGCTCGGATACTTCCTCTCGATGACCCTTGCGACCGCAAACTTTTGGTGGGGAGACACCCGCACGCTGTTCCTCTGTTTCGCTGGAATCAGCGGCGTGGCGTTCACCCTTGCGTGCTTTGGCCTCAGCGAACGGAGCGCTCAGGCATAACCCGAACCTATTTCTGCTTCTTCTTCTGAGTGCCGTCGGAATTCATCTCGGTCTGCTTGCCACCCAAATAGACTTGGAGACCTGGAGGCTCTTCCTTGGGGGGATCTTTCTTCGGCGGCCGCTTGCCCACAGGTGGCGTCGGTTTCGGATCCTCTTCCTTGCCGATCAGCGTATTCTTGTCGACAGGATCGTCGGTTTCGATCAGCACGACGTCCTCGTCGTTGCGCAACGTAAGCGCGATCTCACCGCGTTGCTCCGCGTGTGCCACTTGCTCCGCCTGTTCCGGCGTAACGGCCAAAGTCACCGAAGGCTTCATCTTCTTGGTCTTCTTCTTCTTCTTGCCGTCGGCCGGATCTTCCTTGATTTCCTCTTTGAGCATCCGGCCATTTACGGCCAACACGGGAACGGTCTGGAGGAGCGTCGTCGTCTCGTTGATCCCCGTCTCGTCGTCGGTGATGGTCACCAGCAGGTCGACCTTGTTTCCGGGGTTCAAGAACCCCGAAACCGCCTGACCATCGCCGATGTTTACGGAAATCGCGCGCCAACCGTTCGGAATCAGAGCATTGAGGCCAACGCCGCTTTCACCGTTGGCGAGGCGATCCGGCATGATGAACTCATTCGCCAAAATGCGCTCACGAGGGGTCCGATGAACAATGTCTTCGGGCGTCAGCAGCGCTTCCGCTGGCACGTACTTTTTCGGGATTCGAACGCCGACAATATCGTCTTCGTTGATCACTACCCCAGGATAAAGCTCCTTGGCCGCACGAATGGCCAGCGCCATCTCTTCCGGTGCCTTAGCCGCGGCAATCTGGGCCTTGTAGTACTGGATACCGGTGAAGACGACATAGACTGCAGTGGCGCCGGCCATGCCCGCGAGCACTAGGAAGGCCAATGCCCGTAGTCCGCCAGCAGACTGTGGTTCCGGTTGCTTCGCCATCAGAACACCCCATGCGCACAAAGACGCGTATGCGATACAAGAAATCGCCTTTACTATAACGCGGCGCCGCCGAATCCGCTCGCCGGATCCACCGAGGTCAAGCAGCCTCGAACAAGCTTCGAAGTTCGTCCGCCGTCAATGCTCGAAGGAACCCACCTTCGGTGCCAAGCGCCGCATCGGCCAAGGCACGCTTGGCGTCCTGCAGCTCCAAAATCCGCTCTTCCACCGTGTTTTCGGCGATAAGTCGGCAGCTGACAACAGGCTTGTCTTGCCCAATTCGATGGGCGCGATCGGTGGCTTGTTGCTGAACTGCGGGGTTCCACCACGGATCCAAGTGGACAACGTAGTCCGCCGCCGTCAAGTTCAAACCTGTACCACCCGCCTTCAGCGAAAGCAGGAATACCGGAGGACCATCCTTCGATTGGAAGTGGTCGATGACTGCCTGCCGATCCCGAGTGCTTCCATCCAACCGCACCCAAGGAATGCTTAGCGCGCGCAAGCGCTCCTCGACCCGGTCGAGAAGCGACGTCCACTGCGAGAAAATCAGCGCTTTGTGATCTTCGCAGAGGATTTCCACCAACAGTTCGTCCAAGCGATCGAGCTTGCACGCCGCCGCACCCGCACCCACATCTCCGGGGAGTAACGCCGGATCACAACAGGCCTGACGCATTCTCAGCAGCGCCTCGAGTACCTGCATAGTCGCACCCTGCACGCCGCGTTCGGAAATCGCGCGTTGAACATCCTCTCTCGCGGCCAACCGAACCGCTTCGTACACTCTGCGTTGCTCGGCGCCCATTTCACAACGAACGACGATGTCGGTAAGCGGTGGAAGCTCCTTTGCCACCTGCCCTTTCAGGCGCCGCAACACATATGGTTTTACGCGACGACGCAAGGCATCCTTGGCTTTTACGTCCCCGGCTTCGATCGGTCGAGAGAACCGATCCCGGAAGGCATCCAAGCTACCCAGGAACCCAGGCATCAAATACCGGAATAAGCTCCACAGCTCTTCGAGTCGGTTCTCCACCGGCGTACCGGTCAGACAAAGCCGATGCCGAGCCCGAAGTTGCCGTGCGGAACGCGCCGTCTGGCTGTCCGGGTTTTTAATCGCCTGCGCTTCATCCAAAATCGCGTACGTCCACTCACGCTGTTTCAGCGCTTCAATGTCCATTCGCAACAGAGCGTAGCTGGTGAGCGTTAGGCCACTGTTGTCGAGTTTTCGCCCTGGGCCATGGTAGATGTTGACCTTCAAAGGCGGAGTGAACTTCTCCGCCTCCCGCTCCCAGTTTCGAAGAACCGAAGTGGGGGCCACCACCAAGTGTTGACCGCCGGCATCCAACATTGCAGCCAACGCCTGAATGGTCTTTCCAAGGCCCATATCGTCGGCCAAAACACCGTTGAGGTCCACCTCTCGAAGGAAGCGCAACCACCGGTAACCGCCATCCTGGTAGGGCCGAAGATCGCCCTTGAATCCCTTAGGTAGCTTCACTTCGGGCAGATCGTCACCGCCCTCCAGGAATGTGCGCAGTCGACGAAGATCCGGAGGAACTTCACTCTTGGTGTCCTCCAGCAACTCCACCAAGGCAGCGGTCGCATGTCGATCCACTCGGCCTTTGGCATCTCGCGCTTCCAACAGTTCGCGGAGCAGGCCACCGTGCTGTTTCAGCCAATCTGCAGGAAGAGGGGCATATCCGCCCTCTAAAAGTGGAACCAACGTCCGTCCGGACGACCAGGCCGACAACACCGAGCGTGCATCCGCCGTTCCATAGGAGGCTGTAAAACTAACATCCAGCTCCCACTCGCCGCGCTCGGAACCGCTCTTGACCAGAATCTCCGGAAGAACGGGAGCATCCACCACCTTAAAGCGGCGCTCCGTTACTTCGCCTTCGACCGGCCCCAAGTGTTTCGGCAGCCGATCACGAAGGAAACTTGCCGCCTTGTCCGGCGCTAATACCTGCTTGTAGCCAACGGGCATCCCCACTTCGTGTTCAAAGTCCCGCACCACTGAACGCTCTGCGGCGAGATCTCGGGCTGGAACCACCTTTCCGACCGCCTTGAGATTTCCACCTTCGATACGCGCCACCGGCGGATCGCCGTACACAAGCTCGGCTTTGACTTCCAATCCCCCGTCGCGTTCAGCCAGCGAAACCAATATCCGCGGGCGCAATCCCTCGCTGCTTGGGAGTCGCTCCGTTTCCACTTCCACCGGAATTCGATCTCGTAGTTTCGGTAAATAGTCGCCGACCAACCGACCTACTTCATGAGGACCAAATACCACGCCTTTGACGAGCAAGCGCCGCTGTTCTGGGGTCAATTCACCATGTGACGTTGGATGAAGCTGTCCTTTCTTAAGCGCTGCTCCCCGGAACAGCGTGTCAATTCCCGCTGGTCGATACAAGCCCGCTTTAAAGCCTTCTCCTTCGTCGATCAGCCGCACCCGAAACAGCAGGGAATCCGGATTGAGCCGAACGGGCTGCCCATCCAGAGTCACCTCGGCATCTGGACCCAAAAGCAGAATAAACCGCCGCAATGCCTCAGCAGAAAGTGCCCCCTCGGGCTGATGAACCAACAACGACTCGACCTGGGCGTCCCGCGTAGACACCAGCACGTCCATTTGTGCAATCGCGCCACGAACCGGGGCGACCCGGCCGTCCGGCCAATACACCTCGCGGGCGACGCGCAACGCATTCTGTTCGTTCGTCAGCGCATATCTGAGCTTGACCTGATATTGATTCTTGGGTTGCGGCAGAGCTTCCACATCGGCATACCCCGACGGTTCGGCATGCTGCAATGCGATCGCCGCTGCACACACGTGAACGCAAACACCCGCTTCGCCGCAGTCACAGCCCCAGTCGGTATCCTTCATCCAAAGGAAAACCTCATGGGGCAGCGCCCGCCCACGCACTTTGACGTGAAGCTTGGCCTCCTGGCCATCGTTTGCGAGGCCCTTCACAGCCCCATCCCGCGCCAAACGCACGGCAGCGCCCCACACACGCTCTTCAGCGGCGGAGCGAACGGTCTTGAGCAGCGTTTCCATAGCGACGGAACCCATCCACACCGCCTAGCACGTTCGCGGTCACTGTGGCACTGTCATTGCACGCGTTACCCTCCACCAAACGAATACCGGGGGAACACCCATGAGTACCGATCTTGCT
The DNA here is from genome assembly GCA_005797785.1 of Pseudomonadota bacterium. GTDB lineage: Bacteria > Myxococcota_A > UBA796 > UBA796 > SYKL01. The sequence continues at coordinate 7,232 of SYKL01000483.1, forward strand.
CTCCCCTTTCAAATTCCTTTGCCGCTCGCCTGCGACACCCTCGCGCCCCTAAGTGCCGCCTTAAATGCTGCCACACACGAGGAGCGCGTAAGCTGGCTACGAGGCCTCGGCACCTTTCAAATTCGTAAGTTGTACCGATTGGCACAGGGTTCTCCGCTCTTCGCGGACGAGCTCGCCCCCGAACCCGGCACCGAGTACATCGGCGAAGGCAAGAACGCCCTACCCCTCCCCGTATTGTCCGACTTTCAAAAGCGTTTCGCACGAGTAGGGGGTCAGATCGCCGGCTACAACAAGACGGGCAAACTAGCGACCACCTTCGCCGGCCCTGGCCATTTCACCGTCACAAACTCCCCCGATGTGCCAGGGGAAGTCTGGATCGATTACCGCACGGTGGCGCAGGAACGCTACCCCACCTTTCCGGCGCTCTCCTCAAGTGACCAAGGATTCTGGCCCAAAGTGGTGTACGGCGGTATGGTCGACATCTGCCGCCGCGTGAGCCAACACGTGGTCGTGGGCGACAGCTTCGTGAACGGAAAACCGAAGCACGTCCCCTTCGCGTTGGTCTTCCATCCCATCCCGTGAGCGCAGTTTTAACGCTCTCTCACGCGATGATCAGGATTCCGTCTGCGGGTGTCCTTCCACCAATTTCTGAAGGTCGCCGGACTGGTACATTTCGTACGCGATGTCCGACCCGCCGATAAATTGCCCGTCGATGTACAGCTGCGGAATGGTGGGCCAGTTCGAGAACTGCTTTACACCTTCCCGAATCTCTTGATCTTCGAGCACATTCACCGTCTTGAACGGCACACCCAGCGCGCGCACAATGTTCACCACGCGCATCGAAAATCCGCATTGCGGAAAGTCCGCCGTTCCTTTCATAAACAGCAGCACCCGATTATCGGCAACCAACTGTTGAATTTGCTGTTGCGTATCCGACATCTCACCCTCCATGCGGCCATTGTTCCAATGAATACGTTTTCAATGCCAGCGCGTGAATGTCGCGCCGCATGTGGTCCCCGAGTGCCTTGTACACCAATTGATGTTGCTGAACGAGCGCTTTCCCGGAAAACGAACTGGAGGTCACCTCCGCCGAAAAGTGCTCACCATCGTTGGCATCATCGCGAACGATCGCCTTACAATCGGGAAGTTGTTCCATCAGAATGGCGTGAATGCGTTCAGCGGAGAACAAGGCCACCTCCGCGGGCAACGTAGACACCCCCTCGCAAAACGGCAAGTCAGCGGGCCGAGCGAACCTCGTCCACAAATCGGCTCACCCGATTGGCAAACCCATCAAAGTCGATTCCCGAGGGGCCATACAAAACGCCGCGAGCCGACACAATCAGCGCACCGCCGCCGTCGGACTGGAACAGCGGGCGAATGTCATCCACACCGGCCCCCTGCGCTCCGAATCCTGGCGCTAGAATCCATGCATTTGGAAGCCGCTCCCGCCAGAAGGACGCTTCCGTTCGGTGCGTGGCACCCACCACCGCGCCAATAGGTCCGCGTCCTACGCCCACCATCTGCTGATTGGTCTCGGTGATCCAAGCCGCCACCCGTTCCGCGATCCCGGTATCCGCCTGCCAAGGACCCGAATCCGGATTTGAAGTCCGAACCAACACAAATACACCCTTTCCCACCTTCGCTCGGTGAACGAACGGAGCCATCGATTCCGGCCCCAAATAGGGAGACAGCGTTACCGCATGAGCGCCGGTTGGACCGTCCGAATCCAGCGTCGCCTGCGCGTACGCCTCCGCCGTCGAACCGATATCCCCCCGTTTGGCATCCAAGATCACCAGTAAACCGGCATCTGAGGCCGTTTCAACGACCTCCTCCAACACCGCCACGCCGCGCGAACCTAATGCTTCATAGAACGCCACTTGTGGCTTGATCGTCGGCACACGACCGATCAACCCTTCCACCGCCCGCAGTGAGAACGAGCGCACCGCCTCCACCGGATCTGGAGCTTCCGCACAAACCCATTTCCAATGGGGATCCAGGCCAACGCAAACCGGAGCATCAAACTTGCGAACCGCGGCATCCAACTGTTGGTCGAACCGGTCCATTTGGCCTCCCGGCGGAAGTTATCCCCGCGTTCCAGCAATGTCGCCTCGATTGGCCGGATCCCTTTCTCTAGGATAAAATGTGCTTCTGCTCCCATAGCTCAGCTGGATAGAG
>SYKL01000484.1 GCA_005797785.1 Pseudomonadota bacterium
GAGGCCCCAATCCTTCAGCATTCCGATCACAAACCGCCGGTCCATCGTCCCTCCGGTGTCGATCGGATACATAGCGCGGCCCTCGGAGATGCGATGACGGTTTTGCGCGCGCGACTGTTGAATCCAACAAATCCTGACGAAATGGAATATTGGGACGATGCCCTGATCGTCATCGAAAACGGGAAGTTTAAAGAGGTGATTGTCCCCGACGGTCGCCCAGTAGATCGCGATCTTCGACCCGCGGTGATCGTGCCTGGATTCGTCGATAGCCACCTCCACTTTCCGCAGACCCGCATCGTTGGATCCGCGTCCGGTCCTTTGCTGGATTGGCTGAACCGTTCCACTTTCCCTGAAGAACAACGGTTTTCGGAACTGTCACACGCCGAAAAGGTCGCGGAGATCTTCGCCACGGAACTGGCCTCCGCCGGAACCACGCTCCCGTTTGTATACGGACCAGTGTTTCCATCCGCCTCAGACGCACTTTTTCGCGTCCTCGAACGTCGAGGACAGCGCGCCGTGGTCGGGCCCGTATGGATGGACGAGAACTGTCCCGATCCCCTAAAACTCACACCGGAAGCCTCATCGGACGGTATTGAGGCGCTCGTTGCTAACTGGCACGGCAAGCACGATCTGCTCCATGTCGCGGTAATTCCACGCTTTGCCCTAAGTTGTTCTAAGCACTCCATGACGATGGCCGCCGAGGTCGCACGCAAACACCGATTGCACGTGTCCACTCACCTTTCGGAAAATCCAGTCGAATGCCAGATCGCACGCGACAGCTTCAAGGCCACAGACTACCTCTCCATTTATGAGGACTCCGGGCTACTTACCCCGGGTTCGATTTATGCCCATTGCATCTATCTCTCTGACAGCGAGCTCGATCGCTTCGCCAGAGCAGGTGCGGTTGTCGCACATTGTCCCGATTCCAATGCCTTTCTCGGCAGCGGAGACATGCCGACGTCCGCAATCGCCGAGCGCGAAATTCCCATCACCATCGGCACCGACATTGCGGCGGGTCGCAGTTTCCGTGTCTCAAACACGCTTTCGTATGCCTACGATAACGCCCTGCGCACCCATTTTCCAATTTCCACAGCCCGTTTGCTCTGGTGGGGCACTCGAGGCGGCGCATTGGCGCTTGGATTTCCGCAGGTAGGCGCGATCGCACCAGGCCTCGATGCGGACTTTCAGTGCATTGACGTCCCCGAATGGGCCGAGACCGCCGAAGGCATCGTCGCCAATCTCATTTTCAATTTGGACGCTCCTAAGCCACGCTTTACTTGCGTTCGAGGGCGAACCGTGTGGACGCGCGCTGACGTCGTGGCGGCCGCCTCGTGAATCTCTCTGGCGGCCGAGCACGCGGACCGGCTATCGTGGCCAAGAACCCCCGGACCACAATGCGCGTCTGTGTTCCCGTATTCCTAGCCTTGATCGTGCCCAGTTTCGCGCAGGCAGCCACTTATGTCGTGGATCCCTACGGCGGTGGCGACTTCACAACCCTTTCCGCGGCCATATCAGCGGCCAACGACCATGATGTCCTGTTCTTATCCGCCGGGAATCACGTCCTCCCCTCCCAGATAGTAAAGCCGCTTGACTTTATGGGAACCTTGACCTCCCAAACGATAGTGAGCGGAAACGCCACGCTGTTCGCCGATACCAAGCTGTCAAACGTGACTTTTGATGCCTCAAGCGGCGCGTTGCGCATCGAAGCCGCGGACCTCGAGTTGAATGGGGTCCGGTTTTCCGGCGCCGCTTCGAACGCCGTCGGTGGAGCGCTGGAGGCCCAAAGCGCCACGGTAACCATCGACAGCTGCGAATTTATCGGAAATGCCGCCACGACCGGCGCCCACTTACACGCTCGAATGTCCTCCCTCACCGTCACCAATTCGCTCTTCGCCGACGGTTCAGCGGACCAAGGTGCCGTATCTTTGGACGACAGCGAGTGGTTCGCCGACACCGTGGAGTTCTCCAACAACGCGGCCACCCAGGGCGGCGCGATCTACGCCGTGAACTCCTGGGTGGAGTCCCTCGGAGCCCTGTACTCCGAAAATTCAGCGAACGATTCGGGCGGCGCGCTGTACCTCACTGCCAGCCTGTTGTTGGAGTTGGACGCCAACTACAGCTCCAATCTAAGCTTGGGGAACGGGGGGGCCATTCTCAGCGCCGGTAGCCTAGGCGCTATCGAGCTCCACAACGGTGAATTCAACGGTAATTCCGCTGGAACCGACGGCGGCGCCATCGCGGCCAACAATCCCAACGGCAGCGTCACATTAGATTGGACCAACTTTTACGACAACACAGCAACCTGGAATGGCGGCGCACTCGCCGTGGTCGACGGAAGCACCGTATTTATTGTCGATCATGCGATCTTTCAGGACAACGAGGCTTACCGCGGTGGAGCGGCCTACCTCAAGAGCCAACTGACCAGCCACATTGGATCGAGCTCCTTAAACGGAAATGAAGCCAAGTTGGGCGGCGCCATTCGGTGGTTTCCAGGCGGCGTTGGCAACGGCACGCTTGATCTCGCTGGCAACAACTTTTCGCAAAACAGTGCTTTGGACGAGGGGGGGGCCCTCTCGGCCGTCGGCGGCGGCCTCGTGTCCCTGTCCGGAAATCGATTTGGGGCCAACCTGAGTCCCACGGGCTCTGCCATTCTGCTCGATCGGGTCCCACACCACACAGCAACGGACAACCGGTTCTGCCAAAACGGTGGGGGGGTCCAAACGGCAGCGGTACACCTGATGGCGGAGCCGACCTCAACCTTCCAGGGAGAATGGGTACAAAATCAATTCTGGGGGAGTCAGGGATCCATACGGCAAGACGGCGGCATCCTTCTCACCATCGAGAACAATGTGTTCACACACGACGGCGGTCCGGCCGTACTGGCGCTTTCTACCAGCTCGATCCTACGAAACAACATCGTCGCCTACAACGCGGGGGTCGGGATCCAATCCACCGTCGCTCAGGCGAATACCTCGTATAACCTACTCTATCAGAACAATGGAGGGGACCTTAGCTTCTATGCACCAAACAATGTGTTCGCCGACCCCCTGTTGGTCGCACACGACGCCTGTGATGCCGATTTGCGCCCCCGCTGGGGTAGTCCCGTCATCGACGCCGGGGCTCCCGATACCTTCGATCCGGATGGTTCCGTCGCCGACATCGGACTCTTCGGTGGACCCGGGGCCCCCGACTTGCTTTGGGTCGACGCCGATTCTGACGAAGTGCCTGCTTTGTACGACTGCGACGACGCCTCGGCCGCGGCGAGCCCCGCGCTTGAGGAAGTTCCGTACGACGGGATCGATCAGGACTGCTCAGGGTCCGACCTGTGCGACGTGGATATGGACGGCGTAAACGCTCCAGAATGCAGTGGCGAGGACTGCGACGATTTAGACCCGACCGTCCACCCCAATGCGGCGGAGGTTTGGTACGACGGCATCGACCAAAACTGCGACGATCTCCAAGATTCGGACCAGGACGGTGACGGCTATGCCGCCGTCGCAGCCGGAGGGAACGACTGCGACGACCTAGAACCCGATGTTCATCCTAATCAAACCGAGATCTGGTACGACGGCGTCGATCAGGATTGCGACGGCAACGACGCAGACCAGGATGGAGACGGCTTTGAAGGCGGGTACGGCGACGATTGTGACGACACCAATGCTGGCATCTACCCTGGCGCGGAAGATGACCCTTACGACAGCGAAGATACCGACTGCAGCGGCAATGATAGCTACGACCTAGATTATGACGGATATGACAGCATCGAGAGCGGAGGCGCCGATTGCGACGACAGCGATCCGACCGTTCATCCCAACGCCAATGAAATTTGGTACGACGGTACCGACCAAGACTGTGACGGCAACGACAACGACCAGGACTACGACGGAATCCCGGTCGGAGACGATTGCGACGATACTTGGAGCGTCGTTTATCCGGGAGCAACGGACGCCACCGGAGACGGGATCGACGCTGACTGTGACGGCGTCGACGGCGCCGATGTGGAAGACGGCCTTGAGGACTCCCCCGACAAAGTACATGGCGGCTGCCAGACGGCCAGCACGCAAATCAATGGATGGATGCTTATTTTCGCCCTACCACTTTTGCGCAGAAAATCCAGACGCTCACCCACGGGCGTGCTAGGCTCCACCCAAGGGCAATAGGGCGACGATGATCCTCCTCCATCTTTGGTTTGGAATGCTGGGCACCGCCCAAGGTGGGGTGGTGTTCACCGCGGAAGAGGATGTTTCCCTCTCCCATACTCAATGGCTGGTGGTCAAACACTCCGACGAAGAATACCGCTTGGTCAGCTCGGTGACCGCCACAGCGGAACTTCAAACCTTCACTTGGGTGATCCCCGTCGATGGTGTGCCCCTTTCGGCAACGCTCAGCACGGACGAACTTCTCCGGTCTGCAGATCTGCTCACCGCACCCCGGCTCATGCGGTACGAGTGCGAGGATTTATACCCTTGGCAGACCAACAATACGTATAACTATGGGTACTACTACTACGGCTACTACGAACCCTATTACTCCGACACAGACATTCGACCTGGGGTAAATTCAACCTTTGGAGGCAACAATCGTCGTGGACCGTTCAGCTGCGGGGCCGACCGATCGCGCGACCCCGACGCACCCCAATGGCAATACACATACGGTTATTATGTACCTCCAAACTACGTGTATGACGACGAGCCGGACAATGATCCGAGCCAGGTCACCAAGGCCCTGTTCCAAGTTTGGGAATCCCCAGAGGGCAGCTCCGTTGTGACCGTTCTCGATCCGGAGGCCTCGGTCGCAGAGGCCCTTCAAGATCGCGGCTTAAACATGGGCGCGGAAACGCTGGCGGCACTCGTCCAGTATGAAGCAGCGGGTTGGAACTTCGTTCTCGTGGATGGTGACTTCAGTGCGGTTGATGGGCCGACACCCGAAGTCGCAATCGACGTCGTTCGAAGCTCCCAAGATCCGATTCGTCTGCCACTGATCGCTCAGGCGTCGCAGGCCTCCGACGGCGCAAACACATTGGTGCAAGTTATCGAATCCAGCTCTGATGGCCGTTTAGAACTTGGAAACTTCACGCCTGCAGCGAACTACTTGATGTGCATGTGGGACGGCACTTCCGACGAATTTGCCCCATTCGCTAATGATTTCCTTGCCATCGATTCGTCCGAGGCCCCAACTTGGCGACTGGAAGCGGCCGTTGGACTTTGGGGATCCTCGGCTGAAGCCTTCGGTTGGGAAGGAGACGAGGACGCCGTGGCGAGCCGCGCACGCATCGGCCTCAGCAGCACCATCACCGCGGATCCCACCTTACTTACGGAAGACGACGGACCCTCGAGCATCGAAATAGTACAGTACCTTGACGATCTAGAGAGCGATTTCCGGATTTGCGGCGAGGGGTGGGCGCCCAATCCGGGCGATTGTTCCGATGAAATGCTCTTCTTTCCGCCACAGCCCACCTCTCAAACCTGGCTTCTCGCTCCTTTGGCGGCGGCGATCGCTTGGAGACGCCGTCGGGCTCAAGCCTGATCGAGATGGCCAGCGTCTGAGTCTCCCATTTCAACGTTTCCACCAGGGAAATACTCCGCCCATCGCTGATCGACGGTGCGACGTGTCAGGTCGTCGCAGAACAGTTCGCCCGGATAGCCCACTTTGAGCCTTGCATCGAAGACGATCGTTCCCTTGCGCACAAGATGGTTGCGGGCGACCTCCACCTCGGCCGAATAGAGGTCCGCTGCGGGTTCAAAGCGCATAAAGGTGGTCCACAAGAACCGTGTCGGAGTGCGTGTGGCCTGGACCGCATCGTCCACCAACACCACCATCGGCCACTCCGGGAATTGCCGAGCCACATGCTGTGCAAAACCCGGGTCTTGCGCATGGCCCGGACCTTCGACCACCAGACATCCCGCACAGAACGGAATGGCTTTGGTCGCTCCTGATGGAAGTGCGCCTCGAAACTCTCTTGGTAGCTCCCGCCAAGGGTCGCCCAATCCGAGTAAGATCCCCTTGCTGCCGAGATTCACCTCTGGACCGGTATAATCCAGCGTATCCATCGAGAGGTTGGAGAGCACGTACAAATCCGTCTCCGGCCTAAACCGCGCCAAGAGGTGCTCCAGGGTCGCTCGCCCGTTGCGTAAATCGACAGGTTTGTCTGTCACCCAAAGAAACTTCGTTAATGCAAGTTGGCCTTCTCCGAGAATTCTCAGCGCGGCCTGCATGGCCTCCCGCCGATAGCGCTCCTCGACAACCGCCCCTGCAAGCGCATGATAGCCCGTTTCGCCATACGACCAGAGGTCCTTCACCGACGGCATCACCATCGGAAACATCGGAGCGAGGAGCTCTTGCAGGTAGTCGCCGATGAACAGGTCCTCCTGCCGCGGCTTGCCCACCACCGTGGCCGGCCAAACCGCGTCTTTCCGGGAGCACAACGCATCCAAGTGAAACACCGGATAGTCATGCTTTAGACTATAGTATCCATAGTGGTCCCCAAACGGCCCCTCGGGCGCCACCTCGTTCGGGCGCACCCTCCCGACCAACGCAAACTCACACCCGGCCACCAATCCGTGCGGACCTGCAGGGTTTGCAGCGAGATCGAGGCGTTCCCCCGCCAGCAACGACGCCAAGAGCAGCTCCGGCACATTCTCCGGAAGCGGCGCCACCGCCGAAACAATCAACGCAGGCGGCCCACCCACAAAAATGGTCACCGGGAGATCTTCCCCTCGTTCTTGCGCCACCTTGTGGTGAAACCCGCCTCCTTTGCCGATCTGCCAATGCATACCGGTGGTCGAGTCTGAATGCCGTTGGATACGATACATTCCGAGGTTGTGCACACCAGTCACTGGATGCTCTGTATATACGAGCGGCAAGGTCACAAAATCGCCGCCATCTTCCGGCCACGACTTCAGCATCGGGATTTGGTTCAGTCCTCCACCGTTCTGCACCACCTGGGTCACCGGCCCGGAACCCACCCTTCGCGTACCCACCCGCATGCCCTGCTGGATCCAATCCCGGTTCGCCCAGAGTTTTCCAAAGGTCGGCGGCATCAACTCATGCGCAAGGCGCACCGACCGCTCCACAAATTCCCTCGGCCGAGGACCAAAACAAAGATCCACGCGCTTTTTTGTGCCAAACAGGTTGGTCACCACGGGGATACCGTAGCCTTTTGGGCGTTTGAACAGCAACGCCGGGCCTCCCGCCGCGATCACCCGACGGTGAATCTCTGCCATTTCGAGGCTTGGATCAACCTCAGCGTCGATCTCCACGATCTCCCGTTCCTGCCGCAACCGGTCGATGAAACTTGGAATATCGCGGACCATGCATCCTCCATCCGGTGTCCGTAATCGCCCGCACCATACGCAACATGCACAGGGATGTTGCACCCTGCGTTAAGATGGCTGCGGGGGCGGAATGCGTTTGGTTTGGTTCGCAGCGATTCTTGCGGGTTGCAGTCCCGCTCTCAGAGAGGCCCACCGTCACGAACAGGATGGGGACTATTACCGTTCCTCCCAGGTTTGGATGCACCTCCTCGAGGAGGATCTGGACAATTCTGCCGCCCGGAGGC
>SYKL01000485.1 GCA_005797785.1 Pseudomonadota bacterium
GATCTGGTTCCCGAGCGAGGTGGTTCTGACGGTTCCAGCGTTGGAACTCACTGTCGAGCTTCGCTACAAAAGTTGGTCTGCATTGGAAAATGCGCCGGCGGTGTTTTCGGTTCCTGTGCCCGAGGGCTTTGTCGTCGAGCCGTTAGAGACCGTAATTGCGGGTTTTTCGGCGAATGTCCCCGCGAAGTAGGGCCTCGAGCGTGGACTGAGTTAACCTGTATGCGGTTCCGAGGTGTGTATGACGCGGGTTTCGGTGGATGCGGACGATGGAACGCCGACAGGCGACAGCGATGGCCCGCAGGCGGAGGAAGCGCCACGCGCTCGTCGGCCGGGAAGCGATGCCGTGGAGATCGAACGGGAGCGCACGAAGCAGCATTTGATCGATGCGATCTCCAAGATCGTGGTCGTGATCTTGTACATGGTTTTTGCGTTGATGCGGGACCGCGACTCCGGTGTCGTGGTTCTCGACGAGAAGGGTGACAAGGACGATTGGGACGAATAACCGCTCGTTATGCCTTGGCGGGCCGTGCGTCGCTCAAGGTGAACTGAAGCCGTTTTGTCCCGTTCCAGTGGTGTTCTGACAGCTCTCCAAGGAGATCCATCGGACCAGAGCCGATCTCGGCGGCAAGGTGAGCATGGTCCCACCAAATGGCGTCCATAAGGCCCTGTGCGGTGGGAATGCGGAACTTCAACAGGCGTTTTTCTGGCCGAGCGTCGATTTGCTTGGCGTGAACGTTCAGCAGCACCAAGCTCGGGCGCGGATTACCCTGTCCGAAGGGACTTAATTTCTCTAAGTCTTCGAACAGGCGTTGGTGGACGTCGCTGGCCAAGAGTTCGGCGTCGACGGTGCGGGAAGGACCTGTGCTTTGTGAGTTCGCGAGAACATATTGACCAAGGCGTTCTCTGAATTGTGGCAGGTTCTCCGTGGGAAGGGTGAATCCTGCGGCGACGGGGTGCCCACCGTACTTTTCGAGCAGGTCGCTCACGGAATCGAGCGCTCGTACCGCGTGGATCGACGGAGTGCTCCGAATGCTGCCGACCGCTCGGCTGCCTTGAATGGACGCGATCGCGACCGGCCGATGGACGGTTTCGCGAATGCGGGCCGCGACAATGCCGACCACGCCACGGTGCCAGCCGGCTTCTTCTGGGCCACTGAGCACGAGAAAAGGGGATGGATCGTCCTGAGACAGGGCGAGCGCTTCTTTGACCAACCGTTGCTGGATGTCCTTGCGTTCCGAATTGAGGTCATCGATCGCAGCGGCCAAGGGTTCCGCCTCGGCCGGGGTTTTGCTGGTGAGGAGTTCCACGACCAGCTTGGCGTCGGCGACACGTCCAGCGGCATTGATACGGGGGCCAATGCGGTATCCGAGGTCCGACTCGCGAATGGGTGTTTCACCGAGCCCGGACACGCGAAGGAGGGCCTGAAGGCCAGGGGAGTGTGGACCGCGATTGAGTTCCTGTAGCCCGAGCGCCACAATCGCGCGGTTTTCGATCGTAGTTAGAGGTACCAGATCGGCGACCGTGCCGATGGCTGCGAGCTTCAGCATCGATGCAAGTACGCTTTCACGTTTGGGGTGGTGCTTGAGCAGTGCATCTGCGAGCTTGAGGCTGATTCCGCACGCTGCCAAGGCGGCATTGGGGTAGGTGCAGGTGTTTTGAGGGGGGCACAGTACGGTAGCGTCGGCGGGGACTTGAGCGCCGCTTGGAAGGTGATGGTCGCAAATAAGTACGTCTAAGCCTCGCTCACGCGCAGTGGATACCGCAGCATGATCGCGGACCCCGATATCGGCCGTAACGATCAGATGGATGCCGTCTTTGGCGGCGGTTTGGGCGGCGATAGTGGAAAAGCCGTAACCTTCGTTGAAGCGATCAGGAATGTGATAATCGACGACTGCTCCGCCGAGTTCGGTCGAGATGAGTCGCAATGCAGCTTGCAAAATCAGCGACGAGGTAGTGCCGTCGACGTCGTAATCGGTCACCACCCGGATGCGTTGGCGATCTCGGACGGCCTTGTGAAGCCGATCGACGGCGGCATCCATACCTTGCATGAGATGCGGATCATGAAGCTGGTCGATGTCCGGGGTGAGCCAATCTTTGGACGGTAGGTCGGTGAGCCGGATCGCCAAACATCGAGCCGCAGTCGCGGAAATGTGGAGCTGCTGGCGAATTGCCTCAACTTTGGCTGGATCAGCTTCCGCGAGGTTCCACTGGGTCCCGGTAAACGACTGCATCGAATCGGTCTAACCGAACAGCAGCTTTGCGAGGAGCACACCGCTCAAGATTCCGAATACGCCTCCGGCGACCCCATACCAATAGGGTGGAAGATCTCTTGGTGGAGGAGGAACGGGAACAATTCTGTCGGGGAGGTCGCCCGTGATCGGAGGAACGGGACCTACCGGAGTGCTTCTTGCGGGCGCTTCTACGGGGCGATTCACGAGGACCAAGGTCAATCTTCTGGGGCCTTGCCCCGATACCCGTTCCATGACGACGTCGACGTGAATCTGATCGCCGTCAAGTCGGCTATCCAAGAGATGAACAGGTTTGTAGCCGAGAAACTCCCGCGGCAGCGAGTTGACTTCGTGTTTTGGTCCGGGAGTTAGGGATAGATAACGCCGCGTGAGTGCAAGTTGAAAGTCGCTGATGGCGGTATCAAGATTGGCGCGGGGGGTATGCTCGGCGGCTTCCAGGGCGGCCAAATGGCGCGCCACCACCTGTTCGTCCCGTTCGACGACGTCCCGTTTGGAGCCATTGAGTCGGATGGCGTCGAATTTTCCTTGGAGGTTCGCCCGAAGCCGCGCGCTGAGTTCCTTGGTGAGATGGTCGTGGGTTTCGATGACGCCCTGACCGGTGCGGGCGACAGCCGAAACCACCGGATAATTCTCCGAATTGAGAAGCCACATGATCTCTTCGGGGGGGCGCGCATCGGGCGCATCGGTATGGTTGATCTCAACGACAATGGGCATATTGGCGAGATCGAGCCCCTGGCCGCGAAGCAGAGAGGTCATTTCTTCGAGGGCTTGGGCATTTCCTTTGGCGCGGCTGGCGCGGGCATCCGCCACGAACACGATTCCGTCCGTGTCGTCGAACACTTCGTGGCGGTGAACCTCATTTCTTAGGCCACCGGGAAGAGAATACACCCGAAAGCGGGTGCTGAAGCCTGGAACTTCACCACCTTGGGTGGGAACATAGTCAAAATAACAGCTTTGTTCGGATGCATTGGTGGGACCGAATTGGTGCAGCCGGCTTTTTTCCTTGACCGAGACAAGGCTATACAGCGTCCGAACGTTGGAATTCGAACCGGCACCCGGGGCACCAAAATAGACGATTTTTGCAGTGATCTCTCGGTGAGCGAAGGTGAGCGTCGCCATGCGGCCCTCGTGGCCGGAGTATACCGGAAAGTGTCGGTGCGTTGCAGGTGTCCACACCCGTTGGCGCGGTTATGTCGAGGTGTGCCCTCGGGAGCGACCATGATCCCATATTTTGACCAACCTACGTTGAACATTCCGCTGCCAGCGGGTCTGCCGATGGACAAATTGTCACTCCACGGCTTCGGCTTCTTGGTGGCGATCGGGTTTATGCTGGGTGGACGGGTGGCAATGGCCCGTGCGGCTCGCTTGGGGTTGAACCCGGAGCATCTCAACAAGCTGATCGGCCAGCTCGTGATTGGGACCTTTGTAGGTGGGCATGTCGGCTTCGGCCTGATGTACGATTTTGATGGTTACATGGCGGATCCTCGCAAGTTTCTCTACGTATGGGAAGGCCTGTCCTCCATGGGCGGGTTTCTGGTCTGTGTTCCGCTGTCGTACTACTTTTTTAAGTCCAACAAACTTCCGGTTTGGCCCTATTTGGACTGCCTTGCGTACGGTCTCACTTTGGGGTGGTTCTTTGGTCGGATGGGCTGCTTTGTCGCCCATGATCATCCTGGTCCGGAAACTACTTTTTTCCTGGGAGTTCAAGGGATCTGCCCGCCGGGCCACAATGCGAACCCCGGGATTGCGTGCCATGACATGGGTTTGTACGAAGCGTTGTGGTCGTTGGGCATGTTCGGCTTGTATACGCTGCTCGATCGCGTGCCGCGGTTTCCGGGCTTCTACCCGGTCGTTCTTGGAATGGTCTATGCGCCCACTCGATTTGCGATGGACTTTTTGCGACCGGAGTCGACGGACGGACGGATTTTCATGCTCACCCCTGCTCAATGGGTGAACATCCTTTTGTTTGCGGTCTGCACGGCGGTGTTCCTGCAGCTTCGTGACAACGCACCTTGGTCGTCTGAAGCCGCGAAGAAAGCGAGTTAAAAGCGAACGCCCATGCCGCCTCGGACGAGTAGGCCGCCGGGCTGCATTTCTTCGTCGATGGTGCTGAAAGAGAGCTTTCCGACCAGGCCGTAGCCCGCTTGGAGGTGCCAGGCGAGGGTGAACGGAGCGCTCCCTTTCGGGATGCGAAGTTCGACACCGACAGCGAATGCTCCACCGGGCGCAAGTGCCGCATCCGCTAACTGACCGACATTGTCGGATACGTCCGGATTCTCGTCGAACCGGACGAGCCCTCGGACGAGCAGTGCTTCAGCGCTGAGGTAGGGGAGCAACCAAGGCAGGGGTTCGAGGTCGGCCCGCACTCCAACACCCCAAAAGTCGCCGGCCCAGGCGGCTACGAACGACTGATCGCCGGCGGACACCCAAGCGCCCCGTCGGGTATGGGACCAGGAGGCGATCACGGCGACGCGATCGTGCACTGCGACGCCCCCTCGGGCACCATAGGTCAGCATCCCATTATGGTTTGGTGCGGTAAACAGCTCATAGGTCGGGTCGGAGTTTTGCAGATGTCCGATTTCGACCGAAACTTCATGGTCGGCTGCGACGGCCGACGCCAGAAACAGGGCGATCATTCGGCCTCCGAGCTTTCA
>SYKL01000056.1 GCA_005797785.1 Pseudomonadota bacterium
ACACCAGCGTCACCGTCCGCTGGACCATCGAAACCAAGGCGTGGGACGACCTCATTAAGAAGCATCGACAAAGGGTCGTATTCGGCGCATATGCCTTCGCCCCCAGCCTCCACTCGGGCGTGAGGGTGGTCCGCACATCGGAGGCCGTTTTTCAACCTGGCGATCGCGTGATTGCCATGGATGGTACTCCGCTTCGTAGTCTGGATGAGCTACAGACGCTCGTAAACGGGCCGACCACCCTTTATCACTCCTTCACCGTGGAAAGAGGCGGGGACACCGTAGAAATATACCCAACCATCCCCCTTATCGACCCAAATCCCCCACCGGATGCGCCCACCTGTGGCGCCTGCTGCCACGGCCAATGCGACAAAGATCGAGACTACCCATGGTAGGACTACCGAGAGTTCCGCTGTTTGTGCGCGTGTCCGTCCTGGCCGCGGGGATCTCCGTGGCGGAGGCGGCAAAAGCGGAGCCTCCCGCCGACACGGAACAACCTGCGCCCCGGTTCACCAAGGGAACGGTCGTGTCGGTGACCGCTGAAGGCGAGGGATACACGGTCGACGAAGCGACCCAACAAGCCAAAATCGCGGCAATGACGGTGTTGCTTCAACGGTTCTCGGCTGAAGTGGGCGGCCCACCCGACCCGGCCACTGCGGAAACGTTGCTTGCCGCCGCCCCCAACTGGCTCGATCTGAAGGAAACCTGGGGTTTAACGACCATCAAGAACGACAAGACCCTCGTCTCCGTCCGATGGGAGATCTATGCCCATGCCTGGGACGACCTCGTACGAAAACACCAAAAAAAGAAATCCTTTGGACCCATCACCTTGGCCGAAAGCCTGGCGGGAGGGACCCGCGTCGTCGCCACCGTGGACACCGCATTCGCCATCGGAGACCGCATTCTGGCCATCGACGATCGTGTCGTCGGAAGTCTCGCCCAGGTTCCCCGAGAAAAAAAGAACATCGGGCATCGCCTCACTGTGGAACGTTCCGGAATGCGATTTGAAGTTGGCACTGGCGGACCAATCCCCCGCCCCTCCGACGACCTCCTCCGGCGGGCGCCGACCTGTGGCGCGTGTTGCCACGGCCAATGCGACCGCGACCCGGCATACCCATGGTAGATCTTCCCTCGGAATCCCGCCTCGCGCTGGACTGGGAGCTGTGGGTGGTGGAGCACCTCCTGTTCACCGGCAAACGCGATGATTTAGTAAGGGTACTTGTCGAGCAGGGAGTCCCTTTCGAAGACGCCAAACAACAGGTGAAAACGATAGAAGAGTCTCCAGGTTTTGCACGCCTGCGAGCCCGAGTTGGAGAGGGCCGGCTCGCCCGCCAACTCCAGTCCCTGCAGGCAAAACTCGCCCCGGACCGCTCAGTCCGCAAATACGACACCATCAGCAAAGAGGACCTGCTTCGGGACCATTGGATGGCCTCCAGACCGGCGTTGCTTCCAGAGGTCGCTCGGTCGCTCCGCGCGGTACAGACCTGGTCCATGACCACGCTCGCTCGCCGGTTTACCAATGCCACCGTCGAAGTGAATGTCAAACGCCTGGAAGCAGAGCGCTCCGCCGACGTCGAAAAAGTGTCGCAAACGATGCCGTTTCCCGAGTACGTCGCGCTGTGCCAATCACAGGAGACGGACGCCTACTACATCGTCTCTCGAAATGGACTGTTGAACCGACCAGAATTTCGCTCCCTTTGGGATGACTTCACACCTTTGCCCGACTTTCTCACTCCCCTCGAGCCTCCCTTGGGGGTTTCGCTGTGGATGGGGCCGGCCGGCACCCGAACGCGCGCCCATTTCGATCCGCACAATGTGTTGTTGGTCCAGGTGGAAGGCCGGAAGCAGGTCCGATTGGCCCCGCGGTTGGCGGCACACCAACACGACCTGGTGGACGGGTACTATCTCAAAGGTGAGATCCAGGCGGTCTTTGGAAGTGCTGTTCAAACGGTGATACTCGAAGCAGGTCAAGCGCTGTTCATGCCCGTGGGCTGGTTTCACGAAATCACAGCCGTCGATCCATCGATCACACTTTCCTTCCTGAACTTTGAATGGCCGAACCACTTTCACTGGCTGGGGCCACCCGGTTCGGATGACCCTAGATAGTAAAGTGATTTACCATCCCGCTCCATGGCGGGTGGTTACGGCGTTGTCGAGGGTTCAGGCGTCGGCTCACCGACGGCCGCCTGAGCGTCCCTGAGCGCCAAACCGTACTCCTCTAAATTTAAGGCGTAAGGATTCTGCGCCGACACCGCCTCCGCTTTCAAATATTCAATGCGTGCTTCCACGGCCTCCCGTTTTGCATGGAGATCCGCAAGTTTCTGTTCGGCCGCTGCCATTTCGGGAGTGGTTCCCGAGGCTGCTTCCTTCAATTTAGCAGCCTCAAGCTTCTCCTGTTCTAAGGCAGCTTTAGCGGCTTCCACACTCTGCGCCGTCGCCTCCTTGGTCTCGGAAATCGCTTCCTTCTGCGCGGCAACGCCCGCTTTGGCGTCCTTGACGCCCTGCTTCGCCGTGTCCACGGCGCGTTTCGCCGCCTTCTCTGCTTGCTTCGCCTGCTTGAGAGCCGCTTTCTTGGTGGCCACGTCCTTCTTGGCACCCGCGACATCGCCACCACCGATCTTGGCGCCCTTCAAATTGATCTTCGCCGCCTTAAGAGCAGTCTTCGCAGTGTCGACATCGGTTTTAGCAGCAGACAGCTTGGCTTTCGCTGTGTCCACCTCCATTTTCGCTGTCGCCACGGCGTCCTTGGCGGCGAGTAACTTGCTTTTTTCTGCTTCGACGGCCGCTTTCGCATCAGACTTAGCGTCCTTTGCCGAAGCTTTGGCGTCTTTTACTTCGCCTTTCTGTTCGCCCAAGCGATCTTTGGCCGCGTCTCGCTGGGCTTTGGCGGCCTCCAACTCCCCTTCGGCCACGCGAATTTCGCCGTCGATCCCCGCCAGCGCCGCCAGGTCGTCGCTCCACGCCGTTGCAGCCGTCGCCGGCAGCGCCTTCACCAGCTCCTCGGGAACCCGAGGTCCGGCCAGCGCGAGTCCGGGTAGCAACACCAACATCCAAAGCGATCGACGAAACATATGCCCTCCAACCCCGTCATTGTAAACACCCCGGATCAAAAGGCCAACGGAGGACGGTGGTACACTGCCCCTCGGAGGAGGCATGCGCACCGAATGGTTGCTTGGGCTGTCGGCCTGTGCTGGCGGTTTAACGCCGGATGTGGCGGATACACAAGCGGAGACCGACGTCGCGATAGACACCGATCTGCCCGTGGACAGCGAACCCGTCGAACCGGAACTCCAGCTTGGAGAGGGAAGCTTCCAACTGAATGTGGACCCGGTCGTGCCGCTTGCCGTCAACTGCGTTCAGATCCCCGAGCAGCCCTTTCGTCAGGTCGGAGAACGCCAAGGCACACTTCCTGAGTGGAGCTTTACCCTTTCATTTGACGGCGGCGCTCCTATGGGGGAGGCCACGTACCCCGTCGGGAACGGCGTCGTCGGCGAGCTGATCGAATATGCCGAGGGGATCACTCCCACGCGGACGTTCACCCTGACGTCCGGAGCGGTTTCCACCTTGAGAACCACCGATGGCGTCGGCAGCGAGGTCACCGGCACCGTCCAAGATGTCGACTCCCGCGAAACGTTCGAGCTTCAAGCGGCAATGGCCTGCGCCTGGACGGACTAGAGCGCGCTACGCTTCGTCGATCGGGCTTTCTACCTGCTGGATCGCATCGACCGGAGACAGATTTCCGAACGAAATTCCCAGAAAAGCCTTCAGGTATTTGTCCATCGTGAGCACGTTCGCGTAAACCAAATGCCGAATGATCGCCGAGTCGATCTCCGCGTTCTCGAAATCGACCGAGGTCTTGTACCGGATTTCACCGTCCGAAAAGTCGAGCTCGAAGTTGCCAATAATCATCCCATAGTTCGCGCGGGTGATCGCCTCGGCAACCTGATGCCGCCGCTCTTCAGGAACTTTGGTCGGTGCGACCGAATAAAATACAAACTGCTCCTGTGGCTCTCGGGCCTGAGCGTAGCAGGTCCAATTGCCGGCGTCGCCCGAAAAGCCCGTTCGAAGGGTGTTCCGCTCCGGCATCACATCGTATTTCCACTCATCAGCCGTAAACCAAGCTTCGAGCGCTTCTAGAATGCGTCCCATCGGTATCTCCCTGCCCAGAAAACCGTATCACGCGCTTTGGTCGATCGCTTTGTCGAAATAGTCAATCCCTTGACTAAATCTCATACGCTAAACGAATTCGTCCGGTGTACACATGGCCATAACGCCCGAAACCACCCGCATTGTCGACGGTCTTGTCCGGCAGCGAACGACCACCCGGAGCCCCGTAGAACTCGGCGCCAATCCGCAGGTGTTTCACGAACAACATGTCTGCTCCGACCGAGAAATTCGGCCCGAAGTAGGGGTGGTAGTTGTTGGTGACTACGGAGTCGTCGCCGACCATAAAGAAGGTGGAAACATCCGTAAATCCAAGGGCGGCGTACGGAGTCACCGGCCCAAACCGAACGCCGAACATCGCATCCACTCCGAAGGTGGATGCGAAGTAGAAGTCATTCACCACTGGACCGCTCTCTTCAAAGGCCGTCGCGACGTCGGCGATCGTCTTTTGAAGGGTCGCGTGAAACCGGCCACCGACCTCAAAACGTTCCTTGATCACACCGCCCAGCCCGATTTCGCCAGAAACGATCACATTTCGGGTTCCGAGCAGCGTCACCGGAGGAAGGTACGCAAACCCGGCGTAAGGCACCAAACCCTTCGGGCCCTTAAACGCAAAGGTGATCCTCGGCCTTGGCGCGATAGGCGTCTTGTTCGTCTCTTCCGTCTTGGTCCACTCCAACACATAACGGTGTTCGCACGAAAGCGGAGGGATAACCAATAGATCGACCCCGATCGCTCCATGCCCCCCCTCATGCGGCACCGGAGCATGAATCGGTGAAAGCGTCGTCGACAGGGCAAAGAAATTCATCATGTAGTCTTGCTGTGCGACCTCGCTGTAATTTTCGGGCTTAGCGAGGCCCGCACACTTCGGGTCGATGCTCGCATGGGCCACCGACGAAAAACAGATCATTGAAGCAGCTAACAGCGTTTTTTTCCACATTAGAAACTCCCAGAGTCGGTGTCAGCAGCATCGGAAGGCGGAGGGGATCCGCCGGCAAAAGTCTCGGGATCGCAGTTGGTGATCCATTCGGCCACCGGGTCGGTCGCCGAGGCCGGAAGCGGGCCCGTGCCGAGCGGCATAACGCCTGCATCGCCCGCTTCAAGGTTTCCGGACATCACCCGCCACAAGGTCGAGCCCTCAGGATCTCCGGCGACGACCCATTCGCCCACCTGGTTTTGGATGTCGGGAACCAAATCATCGGGAAGAATGGGCTCAGTCGTCGCGTGACACGACACGCAGTGGTCTTCGATCAACAATTGTGTGCCGGCCCAATCGGGCGTATACACATTTTCGGTGCTTTTCACCGGGAATACTTCGTCATCACAACCCGCGAGCACCAACGCCAACCCCAGAAGTTGTCGCATCCGCCACCTCGGACACATCCTATTCGGCGGTCGATCGGCTGCCATCGGTCAAATGACATATCGATCGTTACCGACGTTACTCCGGTTGTTTCGACATGCCTCTGGATCACGTTGGGCAGAGGACGGAAGGACGGTTACGTTGGCGGGGTCGGGGCGTAGCGCAGTTGGTAGCGCGCCTGGTTTGGGACCAGGATGTCGTCAGTTCGAATCTGGCCGCCCCGACCACCTTTTTAAAGCCCGTCGAGAGCTTCGGTTCCGACGGGCTTTTGTGCGCCAGGCCTACGACGCCCCCAATTACTTCGGCGCCGCCCGTGGCAACCATCGCGCCACCAGCCCCGGAAACCAGCGCTGAAGCAGAATCGCATGCACTTCAGGACCCCCCACGCTCACTTCCCGACGGCGCTTGGCGATGGCATCCATCATCCGTTCGGCGGCGCTGTCCACGCTCATGCCCTTTTCGTCGCCGTCGCCGATCCGGCCGGTCGCCGATCCATCGCCAACCAAGCCGCGTTCGCTGATCCCCGTTTTGATGTAGCCGGGCGAAATGTAGGTGACGTCGATCCCCGCCGATACCGTTTCCGCCCGCAGCGTGTCGCAATACGAACGAAGGGCGTGTTTGGCCGCGGAATAAAACGCTCGCTCGGGGGTGGAGACGTACCCGGCGACCGAGCCCACCGCCACAATGTGCCCCTGACCACGGGCGATCATCGCCGGTAATACACAATGAGTCAGCTCTACGGCACCCCAGAAGTTCACCTCCATCAGCCGCCGCGCCGTATCCATCGAAGTGTCCGCAATCTTGCTTCTCTGGGTCACACCTGCATTATGAACAAGAATATCGATCCGCCCCTTCCACGCGAGGGCCGTTTCGGCGGCTTCAACGACCGGTTTGCAGATATCCAACGGCAATACCAGCGTTTCAGAGCGCAGCCCGGAGGCGATCCCCGCCAAGGCATCAGCGCGCCGGGCGGACAGCACCACACTTGCGCCCTCATCTGAAAACCGGCGAGCCAAGGCCTCGCCGATCCCCGACGAAGCGCCAGTCACCCACACCACCTTCCCCGAAAACCGATCGCCCATCGCGCTCCTCCGACCGATTCGGTAGCATTTGAGCTCACTGTATCCCGGCGGGAGCCCCCTTTTCATGCGCAAAACCGAATCCAAAGTTTCGGTGCGACAGGCCCGCCTCGACGATCGCCCGCTCAACTACCGTTTTCATCTAGAACGCGACCTTCCGTGGGAGCAAGCCGGAGAGAACGGCCTGTTTTTCGGGTCGCACTTTCTGTCGCGTCTCGGCCTCCTTCCTGCCGCTTTCGACGCTCAACCCGACCTCCAATGGGCCCTAGCGGTGATCACCGCCAGAGCATTCATCGCATTAGAAGAGGATATTCTAGCGTTTACCAAAGGGAGCACAGGGTCTCGCTCGGTGGTTCTGTTGGTGGAGGAAGAACGCAAACACATCGAGCTGTTTCAGCGCGTACTTACTCACTTATACGCGCTGCACCCCGAGCGAAGGGCCGATGTCGACGCGGTTTGGTGGCGGCCGGTTTCCTGGGACGACCTTCGGAGTCAGTCGGCGATCGACGATCCCCAGCACGTCAAGGGCCTGTTCTGGCTCACAACGCTTTTTTTTGAGGAATACACCGTCTGGATTCAGGACGCCCTCGAACGAAACGACGAGCACTTTCAGCCCTTGTGGTTCGCCGCGCACGGATGCCACCGCCGCGAAGAAGTTCAGCATATACAAACGGATCTTCTGCAACTGGAGCTGTTGGAGATCCCTCCCGAAGAGTGGCGGCCGTTGTCGCGCGCTTGGCTGTTGTTCATCGAGCAAAACCTGGATCGGTTCCTCTGTCTCGACGTGTTGATCGCCTACGCAGCGCGGCGCTATCCCGGTTTGGACGTCGCCCAGTCCAAACGCTGGCTACGGGATCTTCCATTTTTCGAAGATCTCCAGCGACATCCCGCATTTCGCCACACCCGTGCAGCAGTCCCGGCGATCGGACTCGCTTCTCCTGCGCGGCCGGCCACGGCTTCGGGTCCTTCCGCAAACTGGAACACCTCTGAAACCCTCGTCGATCGCCTGCGATCGGTGATCGCAACCCATCCAACCGCCGGAATCACGCTGGTACATCCGGACGGCACCGATCTCGTTTGGACCTACGCCGAATTGTACGATCGGGCGTTGCGCCGCTTGGCAGGAATGCAAGCGATCGGCCTGAAACCCGGCGATGCGGTGGTGATCACCACGGTCTATCCCTTCGATTTTCTGCCGAGCTACTGGGCTTGCGTGCTCGGTGGCTTCGTACCGGCGCCGGTGGCTCCTCCCTCGGCGCTCCATGCCGTCGGAGACTGGGATCGACTGTTCGCGATCGTGGATGCCCTTGGATCGCCGACGATCGCCACCGATGTCCTGTTGGCCGATGCGATGGCCGAGGGATTTCGGCGGGCGGGCCGCGCGGCAGTCCGCATTTTCCCTGCGCATGCGCTGGACACCCTCGATCCGAGCCAGGCGGTGCCCGCGGCGATCGCCAGCCACGATATCGCGCTTCTGCAGTTCAGCTCTGGCAGCACGGCCGATCCGCACGGCATTCCACTCACCCACGCCAATCTGATCTGGAACGCCCGCGGCATGCACGCCCTTCGGGGCGGAAGCGACGACATTTTCGTCAGCTGGCTACCTCTGTTTCACGACATGGGACTGATCGGGTACCATCTCACTCCGGTCGTGCTCGGCGCGCCACAAGTCTTGGCAACTCCTCAACAATTCATGACCAACCCCTTGTCGTGGTTGCGCATGCTGGATCGGTACCGAGGCACGATCACCGGGGGACCCAACTTCGCGCTCGGTCGTTTGTTGCTTC
>SYKL01000486.1 GCA_005797785.1 Pseudomonadota bacterium
CACCTTTCTGTAGTACCCGCTCACAATAGTCCGCCTCTTTACCAAACACCTTCACCTGATGCCAGTCGGTCTCTTCCACCCACGCATCGCCGCTTTTGCGGGAACGCGAGGTGGCCACCGACAGGAGCCCCCAACGCACCCCGCCAGGGGACGACTGCCGGATCTCTGGAACCCGTCCCAACCGACCAATCACAAACAACCGATTCATCGAACGCATACACACCTCCTGTCCCGAAGGACGGGGAGGACATGGCAAGCGGTGAGCCAGCGATTGTGTCGGTTTCAACGTGGTGAAGGTGACGGTCGTCCGACGCTCACTCGGTCATTCGGACGAAATGCTGAGGACCGGGCATTCCTGCCTCACATTCCACCGTATCGCTGCTTCCCGTGTACCAACAGTCGTAGCTGTCGTACAGATCACCGACCGCTGGGATGTCTCCTTCCCCGCTGACATCGGAAACGTTCAGTCGGATCGTCCCGGTGGAATAGTACGATGGGGTGCCCGTGACCTCGTACTCGTTGCCGGACTCGTACACCCCGATCGTGAATGTCGTCTGATACAACGACAAATACCCCGACTCGGTCGACGTATCCGCGCTAAGCCAGTCGCCGATCGCCTGGTGGGCGTCGGACATGGCATCCTCCGAGGGATCCCAGCCGCTCTCCAATTCACCGCCGTCGTCGTTGCTGCCGCCGCCGCCGTTACAATCGATGGCCGACACCGCGACCGCACCCATTTGAGAAACAAAAACCGACATGGCTACAAAACGCATAGAACCTCCCCCGATATTGGGTGAGGCCTATTTAGCCGAAGACCATTTCCGGGTTGTTGCAGTTTGTGCGATCGGAATCGTCAAGCGGTTGACGAACTCACTCTGGTCCGTCCGAAAAACGGGCCCGAATCCTCAGCGAGGCCATCGCATTCGCCACACAATCCAGGGGCCGATGCCGCCATGGAGCACGGGCCGCTCGTCGATGTGCTCGATGAAACTAAAGCAAAACCAGTCGCCATTCAGCTCCCCCGGCGGCGACATTGGCCTCGACAGAAGCACCCGGCGGTCCTGAACTCCCGCCGGACAGGACACCGGCCATCGATCCTCCAGCTAAGGTTCCTCGATGCGATCCAGGGTTGGAAGTGGGCGAGTCACAGTGCGTCGGGCTGAACTTCGGGGCGTGCCGCGATAAACGCAGGCAACACCGCGCACTTCTCCTCGATCCGCAACAGCGTCGGGTACGGCGACAGATCGACGCCATAGCCGCGGGCGCTGAACAACTGCGGAATCAGAAACACTTCCGCGATCGACAGGGCATCTCCGACCAACCATTCTCCCGCGGTTTCGCGTGCAGCGCCTTCCAACCCCTGCAATCCCGCCACAATCGCTTCGGTGACCCAAGGCGCGCTCGGAATCCCATGCGCTTCCAACCGAAGGACCGTGCTGCGATTTTGGAAAGGTTGAATGCCACTGTTAACCGTTTCCGCCAATTGCAGAGCGCGGGCCAACCACAGCGGATCTTCCGGAAACAGCCGCGGCTCCGGAAACGTCTTGTCCAACCACGCGAGGATCGCCATGGACTGACTCAGATAACATCCAGGGGAAACCTCAAGAACCGGCACTTGCCGCATCGGATTGCGGGCCGCGTGCTCCGCCGTGTGTTGATCCGCTCCGGCGGCGAGATTCACCGGCACCAGCTCAAAAGGCTGCTGCTTCAAATGCAATCCGATCCGAACCCGCCAACTCGCCGAACTCTTCCAAAAGGCGTACAGGCGGAGACTCACGCCTTCTCCCGAAGGAACTTCCACTCAAATGCAAAGGTTCCAAAAGGGAAAACGGACGCCAGCATCCCGAGCAGACGCGTGGTGAACGGCCACTCGTGGGAGCTCGCGACCGCGTTTACCAGGACCACATACAGGATAAACAAGCCGCCATGGGCGCTTCCCACCGCGCGAACAAATTCGGGGTGGCCCCAGATGTATTTGAGCGGCATCGCCACCCCCATCAACAGCAGGAGGGAACCCCCTTCCAACCAACCAAGAATGCGCAGGGCTTTGATCATGGTCCGGGAATATCCGCCGATGGTGGGCGCCGCACCTCCAAAACGTGCAGCGCGCCGCTGCACTCGCTATGGAAGTTTCCACCGGTCCAACTGACGATCCGCCGAGCATTGCTGCGCCTCCTTCCAGGTGTAGTCGCGCAGTTCCACCACGTCGTCTCCCCGAAACGCCCCCTTCATGCACAGACAACCCACATATTTGCGATCTCCCAGTTCGCCCGCGTCTGGAATGGGCGGCCACGCCAAATTCCCAAGTTCCCAAAGCGACCAGCTTTTGTCCTTGTCCTTCAAGAATGCCGATGGCGAAACCGTAGAACTCCCCGGATCGTAGTCGTACCACCCACAACGGGTCTCGATGACCGATTCTGGGGGCCGGAACTGCTTAAGCGCAGGATCCGCTTCACACCTCGCTAACGGCAGGGGTTCGTGCCGAACGATCGCCAGCACGCGAAGGGTCGATCGCTCAAACGTACCCTCAATGCACCCGCAACTTCGGCGATCGCGAGGGGAGGAGTCGATGCTTTCTTGTGGTTCTACCAGCTCTCCCTCGGCCAAGTGCCCGCCCATCGTCCACAAGTTCCAGGCCCCGTCGGCGTCTTCCAGCTCCGCAAACGCGGCGTGCGTTCCCAGCCATCCACACCGCTTTTCCGTGGGTGCTCCAACCGACACCGCGAAACCGAACGCCCAGAGCCACATCCCGCCTCCCACTGGCAGTGTACCCGATTCGCGAGGCCGTCCTCTTGACGGG
>SYKL01000487.1 GCA_005797785.1 Pseudomonadota bacterium
AAGCATGGTTTTCCCCGATCCCCGAATGTTGGCGTCGAAGACGAAGATGGGTGCTTTTCCATCCAAGGCGGGCCACGCGAGTGGCGTCAGGATTGCGGCGATCACGGCCGAGCGACTGGCTTCGTCGGCGAAGGGGAAGTCGACAAAGACGTCCTCCAAAACCTGGATGGCGCGCCGAGCATCCTCCAGCGTCGGATGGTTGGGAATCCGTGGAAAAACGACCATCGGTTCGTAGAAAAGGCCGGTGGAACGGTCGTACCCCGGCTCCTGAAGCACCGAGCCATCAGCTCGCAAGACGGGTGTGTCAACTAAGCCCCGGAGCGGCGGCACCCCCGGCCACGCACCTCCCTGCAGAAGCATGTCCGCGATTTCGGACGGGACCGGCGTTTCGACCAAAGTCGATCCTGCATCGGGCCTTTTCTCAGGTTTGAACTTCACGTAGCTCCTGACGGTGGCCAATCGCTCCCGAAGGTAGTGCGTCTTTAAGGGCAATATCCGAAGCCGCTCGCTCTCATTTGGAACGATCGTGACCAACCGTCCCGCGTTCTGGTAAAGCGTGGAGTCGTCGCAAAGGGACGCTCGCGCCTGCCGCGCGACGCGGTCAAGATCTGGTCCAACCAGAATCTGGTCTTTCTTTGGGTTGTCTTCCTCATAGACACCCCCGCCGTCTGGGGGTCGACCTCTGTGTTTCGAGGGCGGCTCCAACGACGGATGGGTGGCCTCGGCGTCTGCGAAGGCGCGAGCAATGACGCTGCCCGCCTCCGCGATGCCAAGGCCGCTCGCCCGGGCAGCATTTGCCAGCATCGCCTCCGCCGCTACGGCTTCGACATGTCCGGCCTTTGCGAAACCTCCTATTGTGAAGGCCTCCCTGTTCAGTGTGTCGTTTCGGGTTCCTTCCGGCGCCAACCGCACTCGTTCGCACGCCTTGGCTAGGGCCCCGGCACAATACCGGTTGTGGCGGTCGTTTTCGTGTTCCACCGCGTCGGATGGTTGGGCGACGGGCTCGGGCCGCTTCGGCGAGGTCAGCGCCTCGATCAGCCATGCAGGCGCTGGAGCCGGCTCCTGATTCGTTGCCCATGCATACCGTCGGCCGCTGGCGTGAAGTGAAGGGGGCGCTACCACGTAGCCCCCGTCCGTTTTGACGTCGATGCCGTGCCGGCGGCTATTGGACCCGTTCCGTAGGCCCGGCTCCCAACGGAAGTAGTGGTGCCAGCCCCCGCCGCCCGTCCTGACAGACAGCGTGGGTGGCAGCGGCCCATAAGTCGCCTCCCAATTCGCTAACAGGGTGTCCCCACCGTTCCTAGGATCGATGTCCAACACGATGACGCCGGCCTCTTTTCCGACGCGTAGGCCGAGATTCGCTGTCGGCCATTGCCGCCACCACGTCTGGATCTGGGCGGGGTCACCGGAGGCGTCATCCAGCCCGTGCTTTGTCCGCGGGTGTTTGCCCGGACTGCCGCAATCGGATTTGCCGCAGGTACAACGACCACGCGGGGTCCCGTGAAGCGGAAACACCTTCAGGCCTTTTTTCGCCATCGATAGGGCGTTTGACAACATCTCCTGGGCGTTGGGTGCTGTCTGGGGCTGCGGTTCAGGGTTGTCCTGGCTACCCAGGGGGACGTCGGCGGAGGCGGCGGGGTTTGCAATGCAATCTCCCGCTGTCGGAAACGCTGAAAGGTCTAGCGGCTTTCGGTGTGTCACGGTTTCACCCCCAGCTGCCGAAGATCAATTCGGCTTTGTAGCCATGCTTCGATTTCATCCTCAACCCAGCCCACGGCTCGGGCTCCGAGGCTGACGGGACGCGGGAACTTCCCAGCGTGAATGGCCGCGTAGATACTTGACCGGGAGAGACGGGTTCTACGCTCTACTTCTTTGCGACGGAGGATCTGGAGCGCCGTCTTGGCAGTAACAGGTTGCATTGATGCCTCTTGGTGACGAGCCGGACGATCCCGGTCTCAAGGGCAATAAAGCGCACGCTGTTTTCGACGAGCAAGCGCTTTCTTTCGTCGCTTGTCTTCGACGAGAGCAAATACCTGGCCAAACAACGCCATTATTAACATCGCATTTTCTTGCGCAATCCGATGCATGCAACCGAATTGACCATCTCCGTCTACGTCAAACGACGGAAGTGCCGACTCGGGTGCTAGCTAATTCGAAAACACCGCTTTCATATTTGTCTTACTTGTTTTTGCTAGTCTTCTGTTTTTTCGGGTCTGCCCGCGGCGGTGCCACGTCGTCCGGCCAGATCAGCCGTGGGAAAGCTGAAGAGTTTCTTGACGGTTCTTTAGCGTTCGGTTTGTACCAACCGTAGGTCGTGTCGATTTCCCATGCGATTTCACTGGACTGGGGTTGGTTGTTGGTATTCCAACGGTCCTCGAACTTGCGCATGACGGCAAATAAGGCCCTGAGTCTATCGGTTACGTAGGGCGGAGTATCCTCGATCGGCACTGCGTTTGTAACAACAGGCACGTGCCCTGACCGCTCATAAAGTCGACGATGGGAGTCTGGAATCCACTGGAACATCTGCAACGGAAGACGCCAACCCTGCTCCACGGCCCAGCGAACAAAAACATCGAGGTTAACCGTGAATTGCTCCTTGTTCCCTGCCGAACGGACCACTTCAAGGGTTCCGTGAGGCCCTACGGACCGGCGGGCTGAACCAAGTCGATCCCCGGCCTCCTCCGGTAGGAGCTGTCTGTAGCCTGCAATGTCAAGTCCGCTATATTCCCAACTCCGTCCAACAAACTCATCCCACTTGTCGAACACGAAAGGGTCAGCGTCGAGGGAGAGCACCACCGCGCGCCAAAGGCACGTTTCCCGTCTGAGATGCCAACGATCCCACACTGGCTGTTGGGCAAGGTTTACCTTGGGGTTTCGGTCAGACACCGATCCCTCCGCAACTTGTCCAAATAGTCCGCCCACTTCTGCATCATCGCCCTCCGCTCATCCAAAAACGTCGTCCGATTGTACGCCCTCCCATTCGGATCCCGAACGGCATGCGCCAACTGATGCTCGATCAAGTGCGGCGGAAACCTCAAAACCTCATCCAGCATCGTCCTGGCGGCCGCCCGGAAGCCGTGCGCAGTCATCTGGCCGCCGGAGTACCCCATGCTCCGCAACGCAGCGGTGAGCGCATTCTCGCTCATTGGGCGCTCCCCGGTCCTCGGACTCGGAAACACGAACTGTCCACCACCCGTAAGCGGCTTCAAATCCTTAAGAATCGCAACCGCCTGCGTCGACAACGGCACCAAGTGCGGCATCCGCATCTTCATCTTTTCCGCCGGAATGCTCCATTCCGCCTTCTCCAAGTTCACTTCAGACCAACAGGCATGCCGGAGCTCACCGGGTCGAACGAAGACCAACGGGGCCAGCTGAAGGGCCGCGCGGGTCACCAACAGGCCCATGTACCCATCGATCGCCCGGAGTAGGCCACCGAACGCTACAGGCTCGGTGATCGCCGCCAGATGGGTCGCCTTGGAGGGGATCAGCGCGCCCTGAATCCCGACCGTCGGATCGGCATCCGCGAGCCCCGAAGCCATCGCAAATCGAACCACTTGCCGAATGATCAGCAACGCCCGGTGACTCGTCTCGATCGTGCCCCGCGCCTCCAACCGCCGAAGCACCGACAGGATCTCAGGAGCCTTCAATTCACGAATCGGCCGATCTTTGATCCACGGCAGGATGTAGTTGTCGAGTCGAGCCCGCACGGTCACCTTGTGGCCAGCCGTCCACCCCAGTGCCATTCGAGCGAGCCAATCCTCCGCGACCTGACCGAACTGACCCGCCACCGCTTCGTGCTGCGCGGCCTTCACGTCCTGGCGTGCCTGCGACGGATCAACGCCGTTGGACAGCTGCTTCCGCGCCTCAAAACGGCGCTCTCGAGCGTCCTTTAGCCCGACTTCGGGGTAACACCCCAGCGACAGCAGTTTTTCCTTGCCCCCAAATCGGTACTTGAGCCGCCACCACTTCCCACCATTCAGATCGGA